>CADBRF010000019.1 GCA_902796975.1 uncultured Coriobacteriaceae bacterium | reverse complement strand
TGATGCGCTCCATGGCCTTGACGGAATCCTCGTAGGTGCCGAAGGCTGTGAGGCGGAAATACCCCTCGCCTGCAGGCCCGAAACCAGAGCCCGGTGTTCCGACGACATTTGCCTTCTCGAGGAGGAGGTCAAAGAAATCCCAGCTCGGCATCCCATTTGGAGTCCTCAGCCAGATATAGGGCGCATTCTGACCGCCATAGACTTCGTAACCCATGTCACGAAGCGCCTTTGCCAGGTAATGGGCGTTGTCCATGTAGCGCGCAACCATAGCCGCTGTCTGTGTCTTGCCCTCGGGCGAATAGACCGCTTCGCCCGCACGTTGGACGATATAGGGGGCGCCGTTGTATTTGGTTCCATGGCGGCGTGCCCACAGGGGATGCAGGGCGTTGCCATCGGCATCGACCAGGTCTTTTGGTACGACCGTGGCACCCAGACGCAGACCAGTGAAGCCCGCATTCTTGGAGAAGGACCTGAGCTCGATGGCGCAGGTGCGCGCACCTTCGCACTCGTAGATGGTGTGGGCTACGTCGGGATCGGTGATATAGGCCTCATAGGCGCTATCGTAGAGAATCACCGCGCCAATACGGTTGGCGTAGTCAACCCATGCCTGTAGCTGGTCCTTGGATATCGTGGTGCCCGTGGGGTTGTTCGGAAAGCAAAGATAGATGAGATCGGGAGTTTCCTCTGGGAACTCAGGCACGAAATTGTTCTCAGCCGTGCAGGGCATATAGATGACGTTGCTCCAGATCTCAGTTGTTGGGTCGTACTCGCCCGTACGGCCTGCCATCACATTGCTGTCAACGTAGACCGGATACACCGGGTCGCAGACGGCAATGCGGGCGTCCGCGCTGAAAATCTCCTGGATATTCGCGCTGTCGCTCTTGGCGCCATCTGAAATAAAGATCTCGTCAGCAGAGATATCGCAGCCACGGTCCTGGTAATCGTTCTTCGCCATCGCCTCGCGGAGGAAGGAGTAGCCAAGGTCGGGGGCGTAGCCGCGGAAGGTCTCGGCATGGGCCATTTCATCGGTCGCCTTGTGCAGAGCCTCGATAACCGCCGGCGGAAGCGGCTGCGTCACATCGCCAATGCCCAGGCGCACAAGTTCAGCCTGAGGATTTGCCTCCTGATAGGCAGCCACCTTCTTGGCGATGTTGGAGAAGAGATAGCTTCCCGGCAGTTTCAGGTAATTGGGGTTCGCTTTGAACATGGAATCTGCCCTTTCTTGTGTAGAAATCTTGCAAAAACGCCTTCGTTTGATCAGAGCGTGTAAAAAATATGCGTTTGTTACCACCTAATGCAAATAACGCGAGTATGTTTCTTACATTGCGCTATGAAATGCATAAACATAACACAACATTGAGTCAGAAACTTCCCTGCTACTACTCATCGATACCGCACTCAGCTGGTAACAAACGCAATTTTTCTACATCATCGCCTTGCATACAGCCTAAATTTCGACTGCTCCCTCGAAAACCTCGGTCGCAGGGCCAGTCATCCACACCTGATTGGCATCGCGGTCCCACTCGACCTCGATATCGCCGCCCAGCACATGCACTGTGATGGCGTTATTGGTCTTATCGTTGAGCACGCAGGCGACCACCGTGGCGCAGCAGCCCGTGCCACACGCCAGCGTCTCGCCCGTGCCGCGTTCCCATACGCGCATGCGAACCTGCGTCGGGTCGATAACCTGCACGAATTCCGTATTCGTACGGTTGGGGAACCGGTCATGGTGTTCGAAGTGAGGGCCAATCTTCTCCAAGGGGAAGTGGTCCACATCGTCCACGAAAATCACCGCATGGGGATTTCCCATGGAGACGCAGGTCATGCGGTAGGCGATACCATCCACCACAACGGGTGTGTTGACCACGGGAGATGTCTTGGCCTTAACGGGAATCTTCTCGGCTTCGAGAATCGGGGCGCCCATGCCAACGCGCACGCGGGTGACCTTGCCATTTTCAGGATAGAGCGTGAGGTATTTCACGCTGCCAAAACTTTCGACGGTAATCTCAGTCTCGTCGGTCAGGCCGTGGTCGTAGACGTATTTGCCCACGCAGCGGATGCCATTGCCGCACATTTCTCCGCGCGTGCCATCAGCATTCCACATCTCCATCTCGAATTCCGCCTGCTTGCCAGCGTTGATGAAGATGACACCATCGCCGCCAATGCCAAAGTGACGGTCGCTCAGACGACGGACCAGATCGGGCTTTGCCGCATCGTCAACATGCTGGGTGATGCCATCGACGTAGACATAGTCGTTGCCTGCGCCTTCCATTTTCACAAACTGCAGTTTCAACGCACACCTCCCGGTTAGTTGAAGTCATAGTCCGCCACGCGTGTTTCGACAGCGTTTCAAGCTAGACCTAGCACAGCAGACAGCCTGAAATAATCTGAGCAAAACACCGTGGGCGGAAGAGTTATCTGCCAGCATTATTCCACTATTGCGAGCTTTTCGCGGGCAAACGCCACTGCCCGGGCGATATCGTCTGCATTGGGATGTTTTAGCGACTCCATGAGACGGGCAATCCCCGCCTCGTCAAGATGATGGGGATGGTCAAGCGGAAGCTGCTTGCGTTTTTCGATGCGCTGGAGGGGAACTTTCCCCTGAGAAAGAAAGACGCCGAGGCACGTGTTGCGTGCGGAAACTTCAGCAGTGACGTTTGAACGAACTCGGTCTCCATATCCTCCATCGGGGTAACCCCCGCAGGTCCCGAAGCAGATAATTTGTCTGCTCTCAAGTTCAGAGAGAACCGCTCTGCTCGCATCGTCGAGCGTGGATTTACGGCACCAGAAGCACAGGGCGATGAGGTCAGCGGGCTTCCCGCACTTCTCAAAATCCTGGATTTCCCAGCCGTCGGATTCGAGCGCTGCACGAACTCCATTTGCAATGGCGCGCGTGTTTCCAGTTAGAGAAGACACCACCATGGTCAGCTGCTTGCGTGTCAAACGAACCTCCCTATTTCGCGTTTTGACAATCTTATCCAATTGCCAAGACAAGTCCGTTGCGATGCCAACAGTCTGAAGCACCCGCAAAGCACGGTTTTACATTGCGCGATTCTGCTCCAAGAAAAGAGATACCCCGAGAGGCGCTTTCAGGAGTGGCGCCTCTCGGGGTCGAGAGAGAAGATCGAGCACGAGGGAGAGAATAAAGCGTTGAGAGAGGGAGGGAACAACGCTTCGTATGCTCGATGAGTCGCAGTATAGGGATTGTTTTTTTAAGTGTCTATAGTTTTTCAAGAATAAATAAAGTTATTTTCATATCTTTCCGCCGGCGGTCATTTCGGCGTCAGCACTTACTGAGAAATTGTGAGGATGAGACTGTAGATATCGCTTCGTGCGAGCCCCGTCTCCTTCGCCAGCTGTTTTGCCAGCTTGGTCTTGGGAACTCCGGCTTCGAGCTCCCGCCTAATGCGGTCCACAAAGGCGGGATCATCAAGATCTGCTGGCGCTGTCTCCACCGCTGAAGGCGGCGCTATGACCAGCACAATCTCCCCCTTGATAGACTCGCGCGCTGCAAGGTTTTCAGCCAACTCCCCTGCCGGCAGGCGAAGCACTTCTTCATGCAGCTTCGTGAGTTCGCGGCAGAGCGCCGTGGGGCGTTCGCCCATCACGTCGGCAATCAGGTTGACCGTCTTCTCAACCCGGTGAGGAGATTCATAGAACACGAGAGCAGCATCGAGCTGGCTGACGGTCTGCAGTACATCTCGAATCGCCTTTTCCTTGCGCGGAAGGAATCCGCCGAAGTAGAAGGCGGTTCCATTGAAGCCGGCTGCGACCAGAGCGGTAGTTACAGCACTGGCGCCAGGCAGAACCTCGACGGGAACCCCTGCTTCGCGGCACGCATCGACAAGCCTTGTACCCGGGTCGGAGACCCCCGGCATGCCGGCATCGCTGCAGAATGCGAGATGCTCGCCCGCGAGCATGCGCTCAACAAGCTGCGGGGCGCGCTCCCCCATCACGTTCTCATCGCACCGCTCGAGGTGCGCTTCGATACCAAGGGCGGCGAGGAGTTTTCCTGTAACGCGGGTGTCTTCAGCAAGTATGGTATCGGCGGCGCCGAGCACTTCCACCGCACGGCGCGTGATATCGCCCAAATTGCCAATGGACGTGCCCACTATGCTCAACTTGCCAGCCATTTATCCTCCTCAGACGCGCATCTTTCAAGGACGTTGGAGCATTCATCAGAACCCGTGAGTGCTCGCAGATAAAACGAGCCAGCAGAACGGACCTGCTGGCTCGCATTGTACACGTGCGGGGTTGCGCTATCGCTGGGCAGTGCGCCCCTACTGGGCGATGAACTTTGCCAGGTCGACAACACGGTTGCTGTAGCCCATCTCGTTGTCGTACCAGGAAATGCACTTGACGAAGTCTCCCTCGCCACCGAGAACACGGGTGAGCCCGCTGTCGAAGATGGAGGAATGCCTGTTGCCGATGATGTCGCAGCTGACAATCGGGTCTGTGCAGTACTCGAGAATGCCCTTGAGCGGACCCTCGGCGGCTTCCTTCATAGCGGCGTTGATATCGTCTGCCGTGACCGAGGTCTTGAGCTCTGCCGTGAGATCGACCATGGAGCCCGTGGGCGTGGGAACACGCGTAGCGAAACCGTCGAGCTTGCCGTTGAGCTCGGGGATGACCAGGCCGACTGCCTTAGCAGCACCCGTGGTGGTGGGAATCATGCTGAGGGCAGCGGCGCGGGAACGGCGGAAGTCCTTGTGATGAACGTCGAGGACCTTCTGGTCGTTGGTGTAGGAATGGATGGTGTTCATGAGGCCGCGCTTGATGCCAAAGGTGTCGTTCAGGACCTTGGCGAAGGGAGCCAGGCAGTTGGTGGTGCAGGAAGCGTTGGAGACGATGTTCATGGTTGCAGGGTCATAGACATCCTGGTTGACACCCATGACGATGGTGGCATCCACATTGGTGCCAGGAGCAGTGATGACGACCTTCTTTGCACCCTGGTCGAGGTGCTGCTTTGCCTGAGCGCCGTCCTTGAGATGGCCCGTGGACTCGATGACGACATCAGCGCCGACTTCGCCCCAAGCGAGGTCAGCAACATCGCGGCTCTGGAATGCCTTAATCTCGTGGCCGTCCACAACGAGCTTGCCGTCTTCAGCATGGACATCATCGAAGACACGGCCCTGGCACGAATCGTACTTGGTCAAATAGGCAGCGCAGGCAAGGTCGCTGGGGTTGTTGATGGCAACGACCTCAATATCGGGATCCTGCTCGGCAATGCGGAAGACCAGACGGCCGATGCGGCCAAACCCGTTGATGCCAATTCTGAGAGACATAGTTGCGCTCCTTTTCAGTAGACGACGCGCTCTTCTCTTACACATGCATTATAGAGAGCCGCCCACATCTCTCGCAAGGGTCCAGGATGATGGGAGGACACACGTTAGGGCGTATGGACAGGGCATCTGACCTGCAAGGACAGGAAAATTCTTGCCCCAGGTCTCCACAGTAACTCCACCCGCGCAAGACGACCCTGCCCGTTCGCCGTCAAGAAATCAAGCATCGAAAGCAAGCCAAGCACCTCGCAATCGCTTGCAACCATCCCCCCCCTCAGTGGCGGTCCCCATGATGGTGCTTGCGACGGTTATTGTCCTTCTCAATGGACTCGCGCCAAGAGGAGCCGACGCGCTTTTCCACCGGGGCAGACCTCATCGCGCAGGATGCCATCGCCACCGCCTCGTACATGGCAACGCTGCCATCGGAGTCACATTCATAGGTTGCCGCACGGTCTTCGGGAATGCCCAGACGCTCGGCCTCCTCCTCGGCATCAATGTTTGCACCGAGGAAAAGGAACTCCCACCCTTTCTCCTGCTTGTGCTTGATGAGGCGCTTGACCTCGGCGTAGGTGAAATCCCTACTCGCGTTCTCGAGGCCGTCGGTGGTGATGGCGAAGATTACGTGCTTGGGCTTGTACTCCTCGGGCATGTATTTCTGCACTCGAGAGATGTGCTTGATAGTCTTGCCAACCGCATCGAGCAGAGCCGTGCAACCGCGCACCTGATAGTCGTCCTCGGTGAGCTTGGGCACTTTCTCGATGGGGATGCGGTCATGCAGCGTCTTCCGATGATCGTCAAAGAGCACTGTGGTGACGAGGCACTCCCCTTCGAGCTTGCGGTTGCGGTCGAGCACGGCGTTGATGCCGCCGATGGTGTCGGATTCCATGCCCGCCATGGATCCGCTGCGGTCGATGATGAGCACAAGCTCGGTGATGTCCCTTTCCATGATTCCTCCTGTCGCTGTTTGAACTGACAGGACTCATTCTGGCAAGAACCGTCATCTCGCAGGTCAACTGGCAGGGGACATTTGGGACGGCGCACAAAAGACGCGGGAACTCTAGTGCTTCTCTCCCAGAAGCGGCTGGTCAAAGGCAAAGAGCGTCTCGTTGATGGCAAAGACATCGTAGGTGCCACAGCTTAGGAAGTATTCGATGATGACATCGAACTTGCTTGCGTGGGAAAACGCATAGCCAGCCCGGCTGAGCAGGTCCTTCGCTTCGTCTAGGTTAAGCTCAAGTGCCACGCAAAGGGCGACCGCCGTGCTCTTTTTAGGCCGATAAGAAGGGTCATTTCGAATCTTGGAGAAGAGCTGGCGCGAGATATTTGCCCGCTTATAGACTGTTGCATCGGTAAAACCACGCTCGTCTATAAGGGTTAACAAGGTCTGCGAGAAACCCTCGTCCAGAGAATTGAGCATTGCCCGAAGATCCTGCTCGGGAGCAAGCTGGGCCATACCGGGAGCAGGTTCTGCAAACGAAGCATCGAACAGAGACGAAGCGGCTTCGGGTGACAAGCCTTCGCCATCCGAGAATTCCGGTTCCTCTTTCTTTATGTGGTGCTTCCCAAATGCGGGTCTTTCAGCAGCTTCGCGCGTTCCTCCTAGGGGCTCCTGCCCTCGTGCCGGAGCACCGAACAGAGACGGTGCCGCCGTGGAGTAATTCGCCGTCTCACGATGCTGGTCCACATAGGTATCGTCGATAAAGGAGGCAACGGAATCGAACACCTCGAGCGCTGCCGCAACCGTGCGCCGGTCGTAGAGAACGAGAGTAACTTCCAACTCGTTGTCTTCGAGAAAATCTCTGATGGAGTCAAGCGCGATTTCGAGCGAAATATGCGCCGGGCAGCCAAAAGTCCCCGTAGAAAGCAGGGGAAGAGCAACCGACGAATCCCCCAGCGTGCAAGCAAGGTCGAGTGCAGAATCGTAGGCAGACCGGAGCAGCCTACGGCGCTGCTCTATCGGGAAAGCTTCGCTCCAAACAGGCCCAACTGCATGAATGAGATGGTGGGCGGGAAATTTAAAGGCCGGAGTTGCCACCGCTTCACCGCAAGAGCAATGGCCAATCTTCTTCAGAGCCTGATTCAGACGATGGCGCCCTGCAATCTTGGCAACCGCAAGGCCAGCTCCCCCATCGATGACGAGCTCTTCATCGGAAGGGAGGATAATAGCATCTGCCCTCAAATGGACAAGATCGTCGCGAACGATATTGAACGGCATTGAACTCGCCCCCCCTCACATGAGAGCCATTGCATCAACGACAATTCTAATACACCCCTGCGACACATTCTCTGCAGCAACGCGCCAGAAAAAGCGTCCTCACTGAGGATCGACCGGGACACCACCCTTTGTCCGTCAACCCTTCTTTGTTCATGTCGCATCGGGGCGTTACCATACGTCTATCCAACCGAAAGGAGCAAAAACACATGAAAGGCAAGGCGCTCGGCATTGCGCTGATCATCTTCCTTGTGTTCCTCCTCGGCATTCCCGCTTCGCACACATCGAACGCCCCGACCAGCTCAGATGCATCATCAACGCCTGTGGTTTCAGAAGAATCTTCAGCCTCTGCTGTCTCGGATGAACCGGCGAAGCCTTCCGTCTCCAGCTCTAGCACGGCGGCGAGCGCGTCGGCTGAAACGGCTTCCGAAAGATCAGAGTCCGCGGAAGGCGGCGAGCTCATCGTCCGTTTTATCGACGTGGGCCAAGGGGACGGCATCCTCATCTCCTGCGAAGGCCGCAGCATGCTCATCGATGGCGGGCCGTCCAAGCAGTCTTCCAAAATCTACGCCATTCTCAAACGGCTTGGCATCAGTCATCTGGATTACATCGTCGCGACCCACCCCGACGCAGACCACATCGGTGCGACGAGCGGCGCGCTCAACTACGCTTCCTGCGACGTGTGCTACTGCTCGACAAAGGAATACGACACCAAAACCTTCACAAGCC
>CADBRF010000018.1 GCA_902796975.1 uncultured Coriobacteriaceae bacterium | reverse complement strand
GCTCCCCGCCGCGCCCCGTTCCCGTGGCGCGAGGAGATACATTACCCCCGCCCCGGGGGGCTGTCAAGGAGAATCCCGGAAAAGTTTGAGATTTTTTCCGAGAGGCATTTGCCGAGTTCAGAATTTGGTTTTTCACTCTGAAACATTATTTATTCGCGTTAATTCTCAATCCCCAAGCGGTTTTAAATATGAGGGAAAATTCAGGAATTTTCGCTTCTCTACCCCTTGTAATCACAGTGCTGGCACTTCTCGAGTGCAATATCTTCTACATCTTTATAGTAAATACCAGACCATCCGCAGATCTGCTGAAGCACGGGGATGACGGAATGGCCCTTCTCTGTGAGCTCGTATTCAACGCGCGGAGGAATCTCCTCGTACTGATGCCGTGCTATGAGCCCGTCCTCGGTGAGCTCTTTCAAAGCTGATGCTAGCGCTGGGTCGGTTATGTTAGCCATTGACTGACGCAAAGCTGAGTACCGAAGCGGCTTTTCTGCTAACACGCAAAGGACGCGCGATTTCCATCTACCGCCGAAGACATCGAGCCCATATTCGAGAGGGCAACGTATATCCTTTTCAAGTTTGCGTTTATATGCCATCGGAAACCTCCTTATCCACTTTTTATATTTATACTCTAGCGCTTAAACTTGCAGTTCAACAGTTACTTAAAATATCTTAAGCGACTTAATAATTTGCACACCACTTCATATGGAGAAGCTTCCAGCGTACTCTTCGTGTTGTCAGGAGCGACAAGAAAATCGCTCATCCACTTAACAGCAAGGGAGAACATCATGGAAGTCAAAGCATATCTCGAGATCACGATGACCATCCCCGAGGAGAATCGCGCTGCAGCAGCGAAGGTCTACACGAACTATCGTGGGCCCTTCCTCGAGACCATCGAAGGCGCGCTCACCAAGCAGCTCCTCGTGCGCGATGAGGACGTCCAGGTGCTACATGGGTTCGACTCGGTTGAACACGCGGCGGCCTACCTGGAGTCTGACATGTTCAAAGACGATGTCTTCGTTGGCCTCAAGCCGACCTGGACTGCAGATCCTGAAGTTCGCATCTACCCCGTGGTTGCTTAGAAACCTGTGGCATCACACCGGTTGGAAGGAGGGTGGCATGGCGCAGCAGATGATCATTCAGTCTACGACTGGTCCCTATGAAACTGAGATCCAGCGGCTCAGAAAGGCATTCGATGCTGCCGATGCCGTCCTTGTGGGGGCCGGAGCTGGACTCGCCACGGCTTGTGGCTATGCATATGCAGGAGAGCGTCTTGATCGCTATTTCGGTGATTTCATTCGGAAGTATGGCGTGCGCGACATGTATACGGGGGCATGGGCTCCCTTCACCTCGTGGAGAGAACGCTGGGCATTTTGGTCTCGTTGGGCGTGGGTCAATCGCTTTTGCCCCATTCCCGGAGACACCCTCGAAAAACTGCAGGAGCTGCTTGGAGGAAAGGATTGGTTCGCCCTAACAACCAATATCGACCATGCGTTGCAGCGTGCAGGGTTTTCGAAGGAGCGCCTGCGCTACACCCAGGGTGAACTCGGCCTTTTCCAGTGCTATATGCCTTGCTGTCAGGAAACATGGGAAGCGCATGACGCGCTGGCGCAAATGATGGAAGCCCAAGGATTCCGGATTGCCGAGGATAACGAGCTCATCGTGCCTGAATCTGGGCTCAAGATGACAATTCCCGCGGAGCTTGTACCCCATTGCCCACACTGTGGTGGACCTGCGGATCTCAATCTCTACTGGGACGACCGGTTTGTGCGAGATAAAGGTTGGCATGAAGCGGCGAGGCGCTATGAGGCCTGGCTTTCCGCCCATGAAGGCAAGCGAATGCTGTATGTGGAAATTGGAGTCGGATTCAACTCGCCAGGAGTTATCAAGTACCCCTTCTACAACATGACGGCTGCAAACCCGAAGGCGACATACGTCTGCATTAACTTGGGAGAGCCCTGCTATCTCTCGGGAATCCGAGACCAGAGCATTGCGCTTGACGCAGATGTGAACCAGGTTATTTGTAACCTGTTGGAAATCGACAAAGAAAACTGAAAGGTGCCAAGTTGCACGTGAGGCGCAGACCTCGCATGCGGAGAATACAGGCAAAGAGCACAAGAAAGAAGGTATTGTCATGAAAGAAACAGTAAAGGTGACAGCAGAGGCAACGGGTAAAAAGCTCCAGGTGAAAGCTGGCACGCGCGGATTCACCGTGACAGTTGACGAGCCGGAGGAGTCTGGTGGTGGAAACTCCGGCATGAACCCGGTCGAACTCCTGCTCTGCGCTCTGGGCGGCTGCCAGGCAATTGCGACGCTCATTTTCTCAAGCGTGAAGGAAGTCCCGGTCGAGGGTGTGAGAATCGAGCTCGAAGGCGACATCGACACCGACGGCTTCTTGGGCATCAACCCCGATGTGCGCAATGGTTTCCAGGAGATCCGTAAGGATGTCACGGTCAAGTGCGCAGACAAAGAGTCTGCTCTCGCCGTCGCCCAGCTTGCCCAGAAGCAGTGCCCTGTCGCAGACTGCATTGCCAACCCGGTGCCGATTGTCTCGTCTGATATAGTTGTTGAGTAACAGCTTCGCACAAACTGATCGAGAAAGGGGACCATCGTGGCAACCATGCCGAAAGAATGCCAAGACCTCATCAACAATGTCTATGCTGCGGCAGTTTCAACCTGCATGAAAGAGGGCGTGCCCAATGTGGTCCCCTGCTCGATGAAGCAAGTCATCGATGACGAAACGGTCATGATTTCAGATCAGTATATGAATAAGACTCTCGCCAACCTCCGTGCAAACCCGCACATGGCGCTTACCGTCTGGAACGAGACCGGTGGGTATCAGGTGAAAGGCACTGTGGCCTACGAGAACGAAGGCGAGCGGTATGAGGCGGTCGCCGCACAAGTGCACGCCATCCTAAGTAGCATGGGCTATGACTACACGAGCAAGGGGGTCTGCTATCTTCACGTAGAGGAAGTTTACTCGGTGACACCCGGCCCGCACGCCGGAGAGAGGGTCGCGTAGGTCTGCTCCACCCCGTATGAGCTGCGCTCTCAACTCGGCTTGGCACAAGCGCAGTACGGCTTTGATAGGAAAAAAGGCAAACAGCGGCCTCTCTTGTCATGGGGGCTGGCCAGGAAATTACGCAATACTCACTGCATTGAGGGGCCTTCGTAAAATGTAATGATTTTACGAAGGCCCCTCGTCTTTAGAAATGGGAGCAGCTGCTCACAACCAGCTGCCACTACGACCGTTTTTGATAGACGACACCGTAGAAGTCTGAGCCGAATTCAAGTTGCTTGTGCACGACAAGCCCGGTCTCCGTGAAGAGGCGGTCGGCTTCATCCCGGCTCACGCGAACGTTAACCGGTGGGCCGGAAACCTCGGAATCTGCAGGAAAGTCGATGAGGAGGAACTTGCCGCCCGGCTTTAGGATGCGCTCAATTTCTGCAGCCACCGCCTCACGGTCTTCGGGATTGAACTCGTGCAGCACGTGGACCATGAGCACGGCATCAATCGATGACGACCCAATTGGATAGGGAACACTACTGGCGTGCAGGAGTTTGATATTCTCGAGCCCCTGCTCGCGGGCCTTGGCGGATAGGTAATCGAGCATATCCGTTTTTGCATCAATCGCAACGACGCTTGTGTCGGGCATGTTCGCCACTTCAAACGCGAAAACACCGCTTCCCGCACCGATGTCCACGACGTTCATTCCCCTGCCAATTTCCGCTTGGGCAAGCGTCTGGGCGGGTTTGAGCAGATCCAGTCTGTGCGGATCTTCGAGTTTGCTGACTATCTGCGGAACAGTCCCGCTAATACGCCCGTGCTCTTCCTCATGTCGGTCACGGTCTTCGACTTCGGGTTCCATAACAAACTCCAGCTCTCTCTGACGCGTTACTATCGTCTTCAGCCTATCAGAAGACAAGACCGGCAGACTCCCTCGCTGAGAAAACACCGAAAACTGTGTTTAATGACTCGAATTAAGCAGGCGCTCTCACCCTATCGTTTATAGCACATGATTCCGGATGGCATCACACAACTCCAAGGCTATGCCAGCGCTTTCTTCAAGAATACGTCAATGCGTTCGAGGGGAGTCAGGTCATGGGCTAAGCTCCCATCGTAGAAATCGACGCGATTGGCACCCGGCACCACGACAAGCTCTTTGGGCTCGGCTACGCTTTCTGCATCGACGAACTGATACGCATCAATGAAAGTGATGAGCTGACATTCCGCCCGATAGAGCCAGATGTCACCGTTGGAACACGCCTCGTAACAAAGCGTTACAAGACACTCTCTCCAGCAGCAAACCTGTTCCTGTGGACTGTTGGAGAATCGTACATGGTTCTCCGGAGCCGCTAGCGACAGTTGCATGCAGCGTGTCATAAAAAATGGGAGGCACCCTTTGCAGGTGCCTCCCAACATGTTGCAACTTGTTAGATGCGGTTAGAGCTCAGGCAGAACGGATACCGTGCGCTTCTTGCCCTTCTTGAACTGGACATAGCCCTCGGACAGAGCAAACAGGGTGTCGTCATTGCCACGGCCGACGTTCTCGCCGGGATGGAAATGCGTGCCATGCTGACGAACGATAATCTCGCCTGCCTTGACATACTGTCCACCAAAGCGCTTCACACCGAGTCGCTGTGCGTTGGAGTCACGGCCATTTCGGCTAGAACCAAGACCTTTTTTATGTGCCATCTCTTCTCAGCTCCTCTCGTTGATTAAGCGTTCTGGATAAGTTCGATGATATCAGCCTTGCGGGAGCCAGAGGGAATCTGGATGCCACGCTCGCTGGCAATCTCACGGAGCTCAGCGACAGTCTTTGCGGAGAGATCCTCAGCAGACTGCTCTGCAGGAGCTACTTCAAGCTCGGCTGCTGCCTCTGCCTTGGGAGCCTTGGGCTTGGGAGCCTCTGCGGTCTCGCCATTGAGGTCCACAATGGCGATGCGCGTGAGGTTCTGGCGATGGCCGTTCTTCTTCTTGTAGCCCTTGCGCTTCTTGAACTTGAAAACGATCTGCTTGGGGCCCTTATGCTGGTCGACAATCTCTGCGGTGACCTTAACGTCAGCCAGAGCGTCTTTGTCGCTCACGATAGCGCCATTATTGTTGAGGAACAGCACCGGCAGGTCAACGCGAGTGCCAGCCTCTCCTTCAATCTTCTCGACATCGAGCACTTCGCCCGCATGTACGGTGTACTGCTTGCCACCGGTTTTGACTACTGCGTACATTCTGCTTGCCTTTCAGTCTATGCAACCGTACATCTGCGCTCGCACACAGATGGGATACACGCGCTTGCCTTGAGCAGACACAGCAGAGAGGGGGAACAATCAACCGTTCTGCATGCAGACGCAAAATCGCATAATATCAGAAATCATATTCAAGATGCAATGCATCCCGGCATACGGTTTCATACGTGCCGTGCGAGCGTACATGCGCCGGAAATCAGGCACCCAGCTTGTGTGCCCCGAAGGCTGGTTCTCAGTGTCCGACGCCGACCTAGCCTATTGTTTTTCAGAAGCTGGCTTCAACTCGAGGCGCGTAATTTCCCTCCACGCGAAGCCTTCGCCGGCGAGCTTGCAGGCTTCAGCGACGAACTTGTCCGCGCGAAGAGCACCAGCTGGACCTTGAAAGGTCGAGAAATTGACAAGAGCGCCAGACTGACCAAATGTAACAAGGGGCGGTTCTAGAAGACGTCCCTCGAACTCCACCTTCTTCTCGACAATACGGCGTCCCTTCTTCTTCTCAATGGTGATATACCCCTGCTCGAGGAGCTTCTCAAAGGCGGTCTGCAGCTGCATAGAGCTCTCTTCCGGAGATATTCCCTCCCCGCCCGTGACGGCAACTTCCCAGACACTCACCGGATAGGCGACATCTATTGCATCCGATCCAACTGGGACATACGCGCACGCTTCAGGCATGAGGTTGGGAGCTGCCGCGGCACGAAGCTGCTCAAGCGCCTGTTCCGGCTCGAGATACTCGCGGAGTCTGACGTCGAAGTACTCCCCATTGCTTCCGGCGCCCACGGGAAGGGCGGGACCAAACGAGATTTTCATATGGGGGTTGAATCCCTCGGTAATTGCATAGGGAAGACGTGCGCGGCGCACTACCCGCTCCATGGAGCGAATCGTCTCCAGATGCGAGAGCCAGGCGAGGCGGCCTGTGATGCTATAGCGCACGCGAAGAAGGAATCCTTCAGACATGGCGGGCTCCCTCCAGCTCGTTATCTACTGGACGGTCGAGACAGACGCCGCACCCTGTGCAGGGCCCAAAGGTGCAATCGGGAGTCGTCTGGGCAAGATGCGCCTTTGCACGTTCCCTGCGCAGATAGGATTTGCGCACGCCGCTATCGATATGGTCCCACGGCAGGGGCGCCTCTTCCTCATAGGAGCGCATCGCCGTCTGAAAGATATCAACGCCCGTTTCCTGAGCGGCGGCAAGCCAGGCATCGAAATCGAACTGTTCACTCCACGCGTCAAAGCGCGCGCCATGCTTCCATGCACGCTCGACGAGTTCAGCGCATTCACGGCCGCCACGCGAGAGCACGGCCTCGATATATGATGTCATGGAATCGTGCCAGTGCAAGTCAACGCCCTTGCGCGGGAAATTGTCCCGAAGCACATTAATACGGTGCATGAGAGTCTCCCGGTCGAGTTGTCCATCCCATTGGAAGGGCGTAACCGCCTTGGGAACGAAAAGCGCAACGCTCACGCTCATGCGGACGTTGCCGCGCTGGTTGTCGGGCACGCTGTCCTTCGCCGCCGTGTAGACACGCCGGCATAGGTCTCCGATACCCGCCACATCCTCATCTGTCTCGCCGGGTAAGCCGAGCATGAAGTAGAGCTTGAGACGACGCCATCCAGCTTCGAAAGCAGTCGTTACGGCGTTGAACAGGTTTTCTTCCGTGACACCCTTGTTAATGACGTCGCGGAGATGTTGAGTTCCCGCCTCCGGAGCGAGCGTAAGTCCGCCTTTCTTCTCACCCGCGATGAGGCGTGCGAGCTCGACGCCAAAGGCATCTACGCGCTGGCTGGGAATGCTCACGCCAACGCCCGTTCCGTGGAAACGCTTGTTGAGGCGTCTGAGCTGGTCAGTAATGGTGGAGTGATCGGTTGAGGAGAGCGACGTGAGCGAGACCTCATCGTATCCCGTGCAGGCAAGCCCCATGGCAATCGCGCTCACGATTGTGTCTGCGGTCCGCTCCCGAACAGGGCGGTAGATCATGCCCGCTTGGCAGAACCGACACCCGCGGGCGCATCCGCGGAGAATCTCGATGGAGAGCCGGTCGTGAACGAGCTCGGAATAGGGCACAATCTGGCGAGGCAGGGCATCGCATGCGTCGAAATTGGTAATGATGCGGCGCTCAACGCGTTCTGGGATATCTTCAGCGATGGGCTCGACGACGTCATAGGGAAGCTCGAACTCCGCGCCCGCGGGAGCATCCGGGCCCGCATAGACCCGATAGAGCGAGGGAACATAGACGCCAGGAATGTGGGCGAGTTTGCGGAGCTGGTCTTTACGAGAGATGCCCGTACCACGCCACGCGCGGAGCTGCAGTGCTACCTCCAGATCCATTTCTTCACCCTCGCCGATGAAAATCGCATCGAAAAAAGGCGCATACGGTTCGGGGTTGTAGGCACAGGGACCGCCGCCGAAAACAAACGGGTCTCCTTCTCTGCGGTCTGACGCGTGCAGCGGGATACCGGAGAGGTCGAGCGTCTCTAGAACATTGGTTGCCGCAAGCTCATGCGGGAGCGTGATGCCCACGAAATCGAATTCCGAGAGCGGCGTATAGGTTTCGAGCGAGACGAGCGGAAGCCCTGCTTCACGCATTGCAGCTGCCAAGTCCGTCCAGGGAAGATAAGCGCGTTCGCAGAAGACATGCTCGTCTGCATTCAGGCGGTCGTAGAGGATGGCAACCGCTTGGTTTGCCTGACCGATCTCGTAGACATCTGGGTAGATCATCACCGCGTGGTAATCAGCCTCGAGCTTTTCAGAAGGCGTCACTGCGCCCCATTCCTGGCCGAGGTAGCGCGACGGATGCTCCGCATGCGCGAGCAAAGGGGCATACTGCTCCCACATGTCAGTGCGTTCTTCGAACATCAAAACTCCTTGAAAACTTGTGCTTGCTAGTGCTGAGAGGGCGCGGGATTGCGAAACCCTGCCGGGATGAAGGCGTTCATGAGGTCATGGAGCACATCGAGCAGATCGTCGAGGTGAAGCTCTGAAATCAGTTCAGACGCCCGGTCTGCAAGAGCGGCAATACTGTCAGAAGCGCCGCCAACCAAGGGGAGCTCCTCTGGAGACCAGTCGCCCATCCACGCGCGCACCTGCTCGGCGCAGACGAGGGCAGATTGAGACACCTCTCCCGCCTTTGCAAGTGCTTCGTCTGCCATGTGGGAAAGCCCCTCGACAAGCCCACCGGCTTCGAAGTATTCGAGCGCCGCATAGCCCACCGCCATTGTCGCGCCAAAGGCGACACCTGCGTCCACAGCAAAGCCCAAAAAGTTTGGCAGCACATCCGAGAGCTTGCGCGCGAGGGCCCTGAAAGCGAACGCGCTGGCAACAACCACGGCAATCTCCTTGACCCGCTCTTTGTCGAGCGGGAGGTTGTAGATAGCGGCAATCTGCAACACAAGCAGTGCCTGGTTGAGCGTGATGAGCGGCATGTCGGCACCGGGCGTGAAGATGACTATGCCGATGGCAGCATTATCGATGGAGCGACAGATGGAGAGCTCAATGGCGAGCGGTCGACGCAAGAACTCGAAGGCGCCCGCCATGGAAAGCCGCTTGGCAGGAGCATGCTGCACTATCCACGTGCCAACCGCTTGGAGCGGAAGGGAGTCCGAGAGGTTGACCTGGACAAGATCGTCAACGGGGATGCCCTTTCCCGATGGAACTGCGGCAGGCGTTTCGGCTTGCGAAGTTGAGGAAACTTCCGCGATGCTCGATTCAAGGACAAGCTTGTCCTCAGAGAAGCCGGTCTTCCCCTCTTCGGTAACAATAACCGTGGGAATTCCCATAGCGCGTGAGGCAGAGGCGACATCCCCCAGCAGTAGTGAAAGCCCCCCGACGATCACGCACAGGTCTGCTGGAAGGGCGACTCCAGGGAGGGTGCTCTCGAGGATGCGCTCATCAACATGAACATTCGATGCTTCGCTTGCAAACGCCCTATGGACCGTCATGAAGAGCTCGTCGCTCGCAGTGGCGTCATAGACGATATTCACATAGACATCATCCTTGCGCTCAATGTCTATTCGCGTTGCCCGGTCATAGAGTTTGCCAAGGTCAATAGGCATCTGAGGTATCTTTGCCATGCTTCCTCCTTGCCTTAATTTTGAATATCATTAGTGTTGACGGGATTATCTCCCTTGCGCATCCAGATAGACATCAGCATGCCAATGCAGATGAAGTTCATGATCATAAATGATGAACCATAGCTCATGAAAGGCAAGGGAATACCCGTGATGGGCATAAGTCCAAGGTCCATACCAATGTTCTCGACAATCTGGAACAGCCACATGCCCATGACGCCCGAGACGATAAGCGAACCGAAAAGGTCTCCTGCTCGAAGCCCAATGGAGAGAGCCACCAGCAGAAGCGCCAGGTAAAGGCCGATGAGAACGAAGGAACCCACGAAGCCGAACTGCTCTGCCACAACGCAGAAGATAAAGTCCGTAGCCGCCTCGGGAAGGAAGCCACCAGAAGACTGCGTCGCGTTGCCATACCCCTTGCCCACAACCTCGCCCGAGCCAACGGCAATCTTGGCCTGGTTCAGATTGTAGGCATCATCTGCGTAGTCTGGATTATCCTGGTCGACGAACACGAGAAGACGGCTCATCTGATAGGGCTTGATAAGCTGCACAGACCCACCCGTAAATGTGTTGACCACGCTATTCGCACCGAGCAGGACAGCGACTCCCAGCACCCCGCAAACGAGGGTGAGCACAATCCATTTGCGGTCGAGTCCCCCGACGAACATGATGACAAAGCCCGAGATGAGGATGACGAGCGCGCTGCCCAGGTCTTCTGTTGCCAGAAGGACGAAGGGGATGAGGATAAGCGCGAAAAGCCTGAAGAAATCACTGGCAGACACGATTGTCCCGCCATAGCGAGCAGTCGCAGAAGCCATGACGACGATAGTGACAGGCTTGGCAATCTCGGAAGGTTGGAAAGTGAAACTGCCAACTTTGATCCAGGAAGTCGCGCCGTTTGCCTCAATGCCCAAGCCAGGAACGAGAGGCAGGAGGATGAGAACAATGTCGATAACAAGCAGCGGAACAAACCACTCCCCGAACTTGCGATAATCAAACTTCCAGAACAGGGCCATGACTCCGATGCCAATAACCACGCCGAAGAGTTGCCTGGAAAAGGAGTAGTCGGCATCGACCAGCGTGACTGACCGGACGGTGATAAGGCCATAGATGAGCAGGGCCGCCACAATAGCGAGCAAGGGGAAACAGACCTTTGACTGGGCGAACCAGGCGAATTTCGATGGCTTGTCTTTCGGCGTTTCGGCCGTGCGCGTATGCACGACCTTGTGAGATGCGAGCGCAAAACGTGGCATAGCTCTCACCGCTCTTCCGTATCGCTACCGGTAACGTGCTTTGCGTCGAGGCCAAGAGCACTCGCCAGCACCGAACGCACGGCAGGCGCTGCGCATGTTGCACCAGCACCGCCTTCTTCAATGCAGCAGGCGCAAACATACTCGGGGTCCTCGGAAGGGCCGTAGCCCACAAACCAGCCGTAGTTGTCCTTGCCCACAACCTCGCCAGTTCCGGTCTTACCAGAGATATCGACACCGAGATCTTCGAACACACCCGCAACAGAGCCGTCTGCCACAACGCCCCTGAAGCCGTCGCGCATTATCTCGATATTCTCCTCAGTAAATTTTGGCGTGAAGTGAGCACCCGCCGCCTTGAGGCCATCTACCACGACCGTCTTTCCGTCGGCGGCGAGCACGGAATGGAGCAGGAGCGGTTTGGGGACCTTGCCCGTTGCAAGGCCAGCATAGCCGCAGCAGATCTGCAGGGGTGTCACGAGGAGGTCGCCCTGGCCGATAATGAGGTTGCTCATGTCGCCAGGAAGCCAGGCCTGGCTTTCCGGGGCGTCGCGGTTGAATTTTTTCTTCCACTCCGGCGTGGGCACACGCCCTTCAGCCTCGCCCTGGAGTTCGATGCCCGTGCGCGAGCCGATTCCCCAACTCTTGATGTAATCCTGGAGGTTGGTGCCCTCAGTATCAGCTTCGTAGAAGTTCTTCGCTATTTCGTAAAACACGACGTCGCAAGATTCGACGATGCCCTCATGGAATCCGATTTCGCCGTGTCCGTCGGTGTTCCAGCATTTTTGTGGCCAGTCTTCGCCAAAGCCCGTCCACGTGCCTTCGCAATTCCATATCTTGCTATCGGAGGCAAATCCATACTGCAGGCCTGCGAGGCCCGTGAAGCCCTTGAAGGTGGAAGCAGCTGGGTAGAGACCCGAGATACACCGGTTGGAAAGCGGATAGCCAGAATCCTCCGCGGTGAGCGATTCCCAAGCATCCGCGGAGATGCCATTCGAGAACTCCGCTGGGTTATAGGTGGGAGCGCTCGCCATCGCGATGACTTCACCCGTCTTGCAGTTCATGCACACAATTGCACCGCGGGACGCGTTCTTATACTTTGCTTCATGCGCATCCTCAAACGCCTGCTGAAGCGCTTCCTCTGCAACTTCTTGTACCTCGTAATCGAGCGTGATACGGATATCGTTGCCTTGGGTCGGGTCGATGGAATCCACAGCCCTGACAACATCGCCCTGGGCATTGACCTCCACGATACGCACGCCGCGGTCCCCCTGGAGGTAAGACTCGAAGGAGCGTTCGACGCCATCTTTGCCCACGACATCGCCAGATGTGTAGTTGATGCCCTCTTTGCCATCGGAGAGTTCTTTTTCCGAAATCGTGCCCGTATACCCGAGCACATGGGCGGCAAGCGTTCCATGCGGATAGGACCGCACCGTTCTTCCCTCGATGCTCACTCCCGGGAAGGCATCAGGGTGCTCAGCGATATAGGCAATTGCCCGCTCTTCTACATCGAGAGCAACGAGACGGTCTGCCTGGGCCCCCTCGCTCTGGCTCGCCGCCGAAGCAGCGACTGCCTCGCGGGGAATGCCCAAGACATTGGAAAGACGGTGGATGACCGTGGGGTTGCTCTGAACCGTGGAATTGGCGAGTACAGCATAGGTCGGACGATTGCCCACAAGTTCAACGCCGTTGCGGTCGAGGATGCGGCCTCGCGGGGCAACGGTTGTGAACTCGGTGGTGCGGTTTTCCTCAGCGCTCTGAGCATAGGACCGCCCGGAGATGATCTGCATAGACCAAAGCTTTGCGACAAGGCCCGCGAGGGCAGCGCCAGCGATGCCGAGCAAGATGAGGAAACGCTTGCGGACGATACTCCCTGCCCCCTGCCCAACAGCTCCTTCCGCACCGTCAGAGGGTTGGGCCAAGTTGGCGGAGCCGAACGGAGAGCCCGAAGGCCCAGTGCTGGAGCGGGCGAAGACTACCACAAGACACACCGCTGCAACCATGAGCAGCACGATTATCGCAGCTTGTATAGCAGTTGTCATAAGTTTTCACTCGCCCCCTCTCAATTCGAAGCAGTACGTAACGGGCCAAACCCCGCTTACCTAAGCCGCCGCGATTTGAGCTTGAGCGGCCGTCCATAGGATGTGCCCCCACTCAACCGCGTGGAAGGCGCAGGGTCATCGTGCATCACGAGGTTGATAGTCACGAGGGCGATGAAGAGCATCACCGCCGTATAGAGCGCGGTAAATGCAGAATAGCTAACGACTGTGGAAAGCACTCCAGCAGAATCGGCGCTGGACAGCACGACGATGAGCCCATAGGCCAACTCGTTAAGCACGGCGGCAACAAACGCGGTGATCGCAAGTAGCGGCGCTGTGCGGATTTCCATAACCGACGAGGCGATACCAGCAAGGAGGCCTACGATGAGCATGGACAAGGCCATGCAGCCTATGATTTCAGACCCCGCGAAGTCTTCGAGAAGACCGCAGATAAAGCCCATGGCAGAACCTGACGCATAGCCTGACCTAAGCCCCACGAGAACGACGGGAATGAGCAGGAAATTTGGCTCTATGCCTCCGATGCAAATTGCAGGAGCAACGGCGAATTGCAGAAGTAGACAAAGTACGAAGGTAAGAGCATATGCTGTATTTTTAGGCATGTTCTACTCCCCTGCCGTTCCTCGGTTGGTGCTTGCGGCAGATGCAGCCCCGTTGCTGCCAGAACTTGCGCTTCCAGAGCTAGCGCTCGTGTTGCTCTGGCCAGATTGCTGCCCTGATTGATTCGTCTGCTGGCTGGAACCTGCAGATGACTGCGTCTGTGCACTTGTCGTGCCCTGGGACTGCGCGCTGGTGGACGCACTCGAAGAAGGCGCTGCAGAGCTATTCGCGGTGCTAGAGCCCGTGCTGATGCTTGTCATGCTGGTGACAATCGAGTCGAGCAGCGTCTCGTCAACGAGTGTGGCAACTGCGTCTTCATCACCCGTGAGCACGAGCACTTCCTGGCAGGAGCTTATGGGATAAATGGGATCCACCGTGATGCGATAGTAAAGCTTTGATGAATCCGGCTCGACGTTTCTCACCGTGCCTATGATGATGCCCTGGGGATAGGTGCCACCAGCTCCACTCGAAATGACTATGTCTCCCTCGCCGACGGTATAGCTGATATCAACATAATTGAGCGTAAGCGTGCCGTCGTAGGAGCCCGAGAGGATGCCTCGTGCTCGAGAACCCTGAATCATAGCGCCAACGGAGCTGTTGGCATCGGTCATGAGACGCACCGTGGAAGTAGAGCTCGTGACGCTTTCCACCTGTCCGTACATGCCGCACGAGCTGATGACTCCCATACCAACACGAATGCCCTGGCTGGAACCCTTGTTGATTGTCGCCGTCTGGTTCCATCCGCGCGTTATACCAGTGACATTGGCGGAAACGGAGGCGAGGCCATAAGTATCAGAGAGCTTGAGAAGCGACGTAAGCCTCTGGTCTTGCTGGCGATATTCCTCGAGTTGAGAAACCAAGGTCTTGAGCTGCGAGTTTTCGAGCTCAAGCTGTGCCGTCTTGTCGTCTTCGGAAGGCTGTCCAATCGACTTGAGCGGATTTGGAACAGTGGCGACCGCAGCTTCGAGCGGCTGCGTAACGGATTGCACGCCACTGCGCACAACACTAAAGGCCCCACCTCCATCCATGCGCACGCATAGGGTGATGAGCGCAATGGAAAGGACAGCTAGCACAACCGGAACAAGCCAGCGCAAGGGAGCTCCTCCGCGTCGCTGGCCTTGGAAAGAAAGGCGAGGCATGGATTTCTATTTCTGCTGCATGTACGACTGGTCCAGGAAGTCCGGAGACTCGAGCACGCGCGCACAACCTTCTACGACATTGATGAGTGCAGTCTCCGAAACGTGGGCGGGCACACCGATTTCCTGGCGCAAACGCTCGTCGAGACCACGGAGCAGGGCGCCCCCTCCTGTGAGCGTGATGCCGTACTCCACGATATCGTTGACAAGATCGGACGGTGTTTCGACAAGCGTGTCCTTAATCGCGCGGAAGATTCTCTCAACCGGCTCTTCGAGCGCGTCGCGCACATCCTCGGATTCGATACGCACCGTGCGAAGCGAGCCAGAGGCCAGGTCGCGACCGCGAACCTCGACATCTACCTCTTCCACAAGCGGGGCGGCAGAGCCGATGACAATCTTGATTTCCTCAGCAGTCCGTTCGTCAATGGCAACACCGAAATGCCTCTTCACATATTGCACGACCGCCGCATCGAAGGCGTCGCCTGCAAAGCGAACAGAGGTGGAGCTAACGATGCCACCCGCGCTGATGACGGCAATTTCCGTCGTGCCTCCCCCGATATCCACAATCATAGTACCCATGGGATTATCCACCGGGAGGCCAGCGCCGATGGCTGCCGCCATAGGCTCTTCGATGAGGAAAGCCTGGCGAGCGCCTGCAGTGATTGCCGCCTCGAAGACCGCACGTTTCTCGAGAGAAGTGACACCACTCGGCACGCACACGACGACGCGAGGTTTTGCGCCCAGGCGAGAATGGTTGGGCTGCGCCCGCTCCATGAAATAGCGAAGCATTGCCTCGGTCACATCGAAATCGGCGACAACGCCGTCTTTGAGAGGGCGAACCGCAACAACATGTTCAGACGTGCTGCCAAGCATGTCCCTGGCAGCTGCGCCAACGGCGAGAACGCGGCTCTCGTTCTGATCGATGACGACAAGAGAGGGTTCATTGATGACAATGCCCTGACCCAGCACTGACACGAGAGTATTTGCCGTGCCGAGATCGATTGCCATATCGCTCCCGGAATTGCCGAAGAGTTTGTCTCTAAACGACACGGTTTCTCCTTTACAGTTCTCGTCCAACGAGGCCAAACTCGCTTCGCTGCGAGCAATCGGCACGTTCGTGCGCATGCCGAAGCCCTATTGTATACGTTGGTCATTTGGCTCTCATGCGAATGCGCAAATTCGCTATGTAGTGTACTGCAACGCAAAACCAGCGCAAGACGAAACAGACCAATGCACTATCTGAACACACTTACCCGCTGCCCGAGATGCGCGAACCTGGTTTCACTTGCGTCTTTCAACGAGATGGCCCCGGACGAGATCAATCGCCCGGGGCCAATCAGAGCATGTAGAGTAAGAAATTACTCGCCGAAGAAGACGCCAATCTCACGCTCGGCAGAGGCAACGGAATCGCTTCCGTGGATGACGTTCTCATCCATGGTCAGGCCGTAATCGCCGCGAATGGTGCCAGGAGCAGCATCTGCAGGATTGGTAACGCCCATGAGCTTGCGAACCGTGGCAACAGCGTTCTCACCGGAAACGACCATCTTGACGACCGGACCAGAAGTGATGTAGCTGATGAGGCCATCGTAGAAAGGCTTGCCCTCATGCTCGGCATAGTTTGCCTTTGCCTGCTCGGGGGTAACCATGCCAAGCTCCATGCGCTCAATGGTAAGGCCGACGTTCTCGAAGCGGGAGACAATCTGACCGATGTGATGGTTGCGAACGCCATCGGGCTTGATCATCGTGTAGGTCTTCTCGATCATGTGTGTTCCTTTCAAATAATTGACATCAAACGCGAGGAAGCCGCATGCTCCTCACGCGTAACACCGAACTGGATGCCAGGCAACTAGCCCTGACTTGGGAAATAGAGCTCGACGTACTGGACTGCCCAGCCAATCCCATCGCGGCTGAACATGACTTCGTACCAGATGTCAGCGCCTTCCTTGGTCTTCGCCTTTACATAGACTTTGGAGTGGGACATCTCGCGGTCGACCGCATCGATCTCACACGAGCTGACACCCTGCAGTAGCGCGACCGACTGAGTGCGTGTCGTTTCGTCGACATCGCTCGCCCAGTATTCGCTTGTATCCTCACCGTTTATGGCGGCGGTGACAAACTGGCCGGTGACTGTCTCCTGGGTGGGATAGCCAAACCCGAAGAAATACGCTGCGCATACTGCAGCGGCTAGGATGATGCAGATAACCACAAAGGTGATGGCGATTTTGAAACCTACACCCCTGCGTTTGCGCGCGCGCCGTGCGTCCTGTCTGCCCTTCGCATTGATCTCGTTCTCCGTGACATCGAAGAACGCAGTGTCATCGGGAGAGGGGAGCACGTCGGCATCTTCACCGCTTAGGTTTGCGATAGCCGCCTGCTGGGCGTCGTAGCCCTCCTCCGAAATGACAGGGATGGGCGCGTAGGAATCCGCGATAGGCTGCTGAGGGCGAGTATCTCCCACAGAATCGAAGGCGGCGGTAACTGCCTCTGAGCTGGCGGGTTCATCACCCTCGCCTTGCACATCCTCATTAGCAGTGGGCATCTCAGATGTCACCGCATCGAACTTCGTCGTGGCTATCTCATCCGGAAGCTGCTCCTGGCCCTCGTCATAGCCCTCCGCGGACGTGTTTTCGCAAGCCTCTTCCACCTGGGCTTCCGTCTGATCTTTCTCAAGTTCTAGGGTAGGAACTTCTTCGGATTCTGCTTCAGACGCTGCAGGATGGGCATACTCGCTGTTTTCGTAATCTTCGTCGCTCGTCTTGGGCGCGAAGGGGTCTATGCCATCTTCACCGATGAGCTCGCCGGAAAGATCCTGGGGCATAGTGAAATCAGGTAGCGGAGCGACAGCAGGCGCTGCCACGGGCGGAATGAAGCCAGTGTCGAGAATGCCGGGGACGCGCTTATCGAGCTTATCCTTCAGAACCTTGGCGATTTCATAATCGTGACGGGCCATAGGAGGAAGTTCGAAATTCCCATCGGCAGTGGCAGTTTCGAAAGCTTCGAGTGCCTTGTTCACACGACCTTGCGCCATATAGGCTTGTCCGAGATGGGCGAGAGTCTTGGATTTCGACGCGTCATCGGTGGCGAAGTCGAGTGCAGTCTCATACGAAGTGACCGCATCGGCAGACCGTCCCAAGCCCATGAAGCAGATGCCGAGGTTGACCAGGGCTTTTGACGGGGCAGGATTTGCAGGGTCGAGCGCGGCATCGCGATATGCGGCGCCCGCCTCGGTCAAATCACCCAGTTTGAGCCGGGCGGCACCGATACCGCTGTAAGCCCGATAGGGCGTGGTGTAAGCAGGATAATCGAGGGCGTTTTCGAAAGCAGAAAGCGCCTCTTCATATTGGTCGGAATTGAGCAATGCAGTTCCGAGGTTGACAAGAAGGGCGGGCTGACGGCTATGCGGTGCAATATTGAGTGCTTTGCGGTAGTACTCAGCCGCCTTATCCGCTCGCCCGCTCTTAATATAGCAGTTGCCTATGAGATGGTAGAACTTGCTCTTATCGGCAAGCGAGAGATCGTCCAGCTCGCGCGTACAGACAGAAAACCCTTCGAGCGCGCGTTCGTAATCGCCGCGAGCGTAGGCTTCCTGCGCTTCTTTAAATGCTGTGACGTTCAATCTAGACCTCCCCGGGCAAGACGTCTTGGAATCTATAGGAGACGTGGCCTACTCGTTGGCGTTCTCGATAACGACAGACTCGATGAGATCGCCGGCGCGGAGCTGCCAGATGACATCAAGGCCCTCGATGGTATCGCCGAAAACGGTGTAGCCCCTGTCGAGGAAGGGCTGGTCGCCTAGGCAGAAATAGAACTGAGAACCGGCGGAATCGGGCATAGAGCTGCGCGCCATAGCAAGGGTACCGTCCTTGTGGACGTTATGCGGGTTGGTGGTGTACTCCTGTTTGATGCTGTAGCCGGGGCCACCCGTGCCAGGCTTGCCGTCTGGGCCGTAGCCGCCGCGTGCGACATCTTCCTGGGACATGTTGCGCGTGTTGGGGCAGCCACCCTGAATGACGAAATCGGCAACATAGCGATGGAACTTCAGACCATCGTAGAAGCCCTTCTGAGCGAGTTCGACGAAATTGCCCACGTGAATGGGGGCGTCCTCGCCATGCAGCTGGACACGGATAACGCCCTTATCGGTGGTAATAACGGCAATCTCCTTGCCGTTGGGCTTATAGGCGGGTGTGTAAAGAGCCATGATTCCTCCAACTCTAGCGCGCGCATATGCATGCGCGCTGTCTGATGAATGCGAAAACGTGGTGCCCCCTGTGGGATTCGAACCCGCGACCTTTCGCTCCGGAGGCGAACGCTCTATCCAGCTGAGCTAAGGGGACACATCAACCAGTCCATCGGCAGCGCCTTAGGACACACGGGCATTATTCTACGACAAAATAGACATTTGCGCTCAACCCGGCAGCCATAGACACATTTCCAACAAACTTGCTGCACGACGCAAGAATAGCCCTGGAGTTAGCAGGATACCCTATTTGTTAGGCATTCGTCATAGACATGATGCAAACGGTCTCGACGTGATAGCTCTGGGGGAACATGTCAACAGGCGTGATGCGCCGCAGTTCATAGCCGGCTTTCAGCATGCGGGAGACGTCGCGAGCGAGCGTCGTGGGATTGCACGAGACATAGGCAATGGTGCGTGCACGCATGGACAGGAGGACCTCGAGAGATTTATCCGAAAGTCCCGCTCTGGGAGGATCGACCACCAGCGCGTCCGCCTCGCCGAAATCGACAAGTTCGTGAGCGACATCTCCTCCGATGACCTCCGCATCCAGATGATTCGCGTCGAGATTGCGCTGTAGGTCGCGAATAGAGGAGCTGGCAGATTCGATGGCGACGACCGAATCTGAGACAGCGGCAAGCGGGAGCGTAAAGGTTCCCGCACCGGAATAGAGATCGAGGACGAGGTCTTCTCGATGCAGGTCAAGCCCTTCGAGAACGAGGTCTATGAGCGTTTCGGCTTGGCTGGTGTTAACTTGGAAAAAGCTGGGTGCGGTAAACCGCATCTCCCTGCCGCACACCTGCTCAGCCCAGGTGCCATGGCCAGCCAGCGACTCAACGCCTGCAACCTTGCGCGCCTTCGTGGTGCTCTTGACCAGAACGCGCACGACGCCCGCATCCTTCACTTGCAACGCCTGCCCGACAATTTGCGCGGCACGGGCTCGGGGGAACGGGCCAGTTTTCGTCCAGATTGCCACTTCGACTTGCCCCGTTCTCCGCGACGCCCTCACCCCAACACGCTCGATGCCGAGGCTTTGGCCGTTTTGGAGGAAACGAAGGGAGCCTGTGAGAGCCTTAGGCGCCTTGGCAAGCTTTCGGTCGATGAGCAGACAACGGGAAAGCGGGTCGAAATTTCCGCCAGCAGCGTGCATCCCGAGTGTGAAACGGCCGGCGACGTCCTGGCCAACCTCGAACTCCACCTTGTTGCGATAATGCCATTGATCCTTGCTCGGAAGGCACTCCCCAATCATTTGCTCCATGGCAGAGGGATCTTGCTTGGCGATGCGGACAAACGCATCAACAACAGCCCGTCGTTTCCAGCGGAGCTGCTCCTCGTAGGCAACTTGCGCCCAAGGGCATCCTCCGCAGCGCAAACATGCTGCCTCGTCGCACTCTGGTGTCACCCGAGAGGATGAAGCTGAGAGAATTTCCTCGATTGTGCCACGGGTGAACCGGTCACGCGTTTCGACCAATCTCACCTCAAGTTTGTCACCGGGGCAGGCGCCTGGCACAAACACGACGCGGCCATCTTCCAAGTGCCCAACGCCATCTCCGCCATAGGCTAACGATTCTATTTCCACATGCTCGACGCTCATGGCGCTCCTCGCTCCTCCCGCAGGGCCGCTCACCTTCGCGCCTTGCAAAAGAACGGCCCCGGAACAGGTGCGCTCCGAGGCCATACATCTGTAAATCGAACTGGATTCTCTCCCGCTCCTATTCGCATATGACTGTTGCGAACAGATTTGCAGGCGTTGCTGTTGCTACAGAGAGATTGCCTCGACAGGGCAAGTGTCAACGCAAATGCCGCACTCAATGCAGGCGTCTTCGTCGACCTCGGCGTAGTCGTCAACCTCAAGCGCATCATTGGGGCAAGCCTCAGCGCAAGCGCCACATGCGATGCAAGAATCGATATCAATTGCTACTGCCATAACAAACCTCCTCTATCGGATGTCCCTTCCGAGTCGCAACATACCCCACGCGTCTCTCTGTCGGGCAAGTGCTCAATCGTCCGTTCGGGCAACGGCTTGCGTGGGGCATTAAAAGGCACCATTTTTGAAACAGCTCTGTTGAACAGGCCTTTGTTAGCCTATGCTTACTTAGATTTTGGGAGCGTAACCGTAAAAACCGTGCCGCCTTCCCCACTTGTGACACCAATGGTGCCATGATGCAGTTCGACTGTGGATTTCGCGATGGAAAGACCCAGACCGAAGCTCGCGGATTCGCCCTCGCGTGTTCGCGCCTTGTCTGAACGGTAAAAACGCTCGAAAAGATGTGGGAGGTCTTCTTCGGGGATAGGGTCTCCCGTGTTGTGCACCGTCAGCACACACGTATCTTTATTCGAAGAGAGCCCGACATCGATGCTCCCCTGCGGCGACGAGTATTTGCAGGCGTTTTCCAGAAGCGTCTTCACCAGGCGTTCCAGCTTGGCCGCATCTCCCGTGACCTCGACCCCCTCTTCGATATCGTCATTGATGAACAGACCACGCTCAAACGCCACCGCATCGAACTGGAGGACTTCGCTCTCGACAATCTGGCTGAAGTCGACATGATCTCCCAGAACCTGTTCGGCAGCGCGCAAGTCACCTTGTGCGAGGGTGAGCATGTCCTCTGTGAGATGCTGCATATTCGAGGCCTCGGCATCGATTCCCTCAACCCACTGCCGTTGCTCCTCAATCGTCTTCTCTGGGTTGGAGAGGAGAATGCTTGCATCGGCGAGGATAACCGTCAGAGGCGTTTTCAGCTCATGGCTTGCATCTGCAATGAACCGCTGCTGCTCATTCCAAGCGCGTTCTACCGGCTTTGTAACATAGCGTGCGAGGAAGAGGGTGATAACGAGAATGGCAGCCATGAGCAGAAGCCAGACGCCAAGCGAGGCGCCGGCGATAGCCAAAACCCGCTGGTCATAGGCAGAGCTATCTGTAAAGGCGACATTCGTACCCACGGCGCCTTCAGTCACGCGGTAGAAAACCGAATATTCCGAGATCTTTCCTGATTCCTTGCCTGAAGCAAGCGCAATCTGAATTGCGACCGAGGCGTCATCATCCGACATATAGGCAGTTGAACCGCTGTTTTCGTAATAGCTACCATCGGTAAGGACCGTCACGCTGTAGGTAGCGACATTCTTTTCCCGAGGCCCGTTTTGCCCGCCGCCATGAGGGCCGAGGTGAGGTATGGAGGCATCGAAATCGTCAGACGTTGCCTTGATGAGCGCAACGTCTATCTCGCTCCGGGCGTCTGTCACGTTTTTCCAGGCATTGGCGGCAAAGGCGACAAACGAGACAACTCCCACGAGCACCATCATGATGATGACGAACCTGCGGCGAAAGCTGCGAAGAATCTTACTCAGCCTCCAGACGATATCCAATCTTGCGCTGCGTTGCGATTTTTACACTTGAATGCAGGAAGCGCAGCTTCTTACGGAGAAAGCTGATGTACGCCTCGGCATTGTTATCGCCGGCATCGCTCTCGAGCCCCCATACGCGAGAGATAAGCGTTTCCTTGGGGATTGTGCGTCCCATATTCGAAGCGAGCAGGTTGAGGACTTCAAATTCCTTATTGGAGAGCGTGACCGATTTTTTGCCGCAAGAGAGCTCGTAGGTGGAGAGGTTGAGCTTGAGATCCCCGAACTGCATCTCGTCTATGACAACTTCGCCCTGCCTGCGGGTAAGCGCACGCAGGCGGGCGAGAAGCTCGGCAGGCTGGAAGGGCTTGGTCAGGTAATCGTCTGCACCGGCATCGAGGCCCTGGACCTTGTCGGAAAGAGAAGAACGTGCCGTGAGCATGATGATGGGCGTGTTGACACTCTTGTGCCTAAGCTCGCGGACGATATCGTATCCGTTCATATGGGGAAGCATAACATCGCACACGAACACATCATAATCCCCTGCGAGCGCATAATCGAAGCCATCGCGTCCGTCGTAGACGACATCGACTTGATAGTTATGTTCACGGAGAATCTGTGCGACGGCATTTGCCAGCCTGCGCTCGTCTTCGGCGATAAGCACGTTCATGTAAGTTCCTCTCTCTTGCCACCGCCGCAAACGATACGAGCTTTAACTTAAAATCTCCTGAAAGCCTGAAACGTGTGGTAGGGGTGCAGGGGCTCGAACCCTGACGGCCTCACGGCCGGCGGATTTTAAGTCCGCTGCGTCTGCCAGTTCCGCCACACCCCCGTGCCGTGTCTGCCTTCAGGCTAGAGAATTAATCACACGTGAACGAAGAAAATCGCATCCAGGACACGATAGTACCACGTCTGTGGCGCTTGGATTTCGTCTGGGTCAACTTGTTCGGGGAGCTTGGAGCCTTCGCTGGACTCATCGGCATTGGTCACAATTGCCGCACTCTCCCCTTCCTCGACCCATCCAAGCTCAGACACAGCTTCGTTCTCGATGCCTTCATCGGTGCTGAGCGCGTCGTTGCTCTCCTGGATTTCAGCGTTGCGCGCGTTGACCGCATCGAGCTCAGCCTGTGTGCGCTGCGTCTCGCGAAGCGACTGATAGTAAGACTGACCGACGGGATAGAGGATTGCGAGGGCGACAACGACGACAAAGACTATCGACAGGGATATACGGTGCCGGGCGAAAAACGAGCTCTTACCCGTCACCTCGCTCGCATCACGTGCGGAGGGCTTGCGTTTGCGCGTGCGTTCACCCTTCCTCCGTGAGCTCGTAGAAGCTCTTGAGCTGTAGCTGCCACGCCTCGTGACGGCGCGGTCTTTGCTTGATGCTCTCGATGAGCTCTGAGTCTTCGCGCGCGTTGCGGTATGTTTGCCCCTTGTTGCACTCATGACGATACCGCACCTCTCAAGATCTCCTTTGCACGCTGCCAATACGCTTCGAGTTCATCGAGGCTTCGCGTTTCCAAGCCAGCGCCATGTTCGTTGAAGCACATCTCCTCCATGAGAGCCCAACGGCTCCTGAACTTGAGGCAGGAGCTCCGAAGGGCCTGTTCAGCATCGATATGCTCACGACGGGCAACGTTGACAAGCGTAAAGAGGACATCGCCAAACTCGAGGGCAGCATCATCCGAACCGCGCGGGGCCTCATTGAACTCGTTGACTTCTTCGTCGACCTTGGCCCAGATGTCCTCGACGGTCTCCCACTCGAACCCCGCGGCAACGGCCTTCTTAGAGATTTTCTGCGCCTGCTGGAGTGCCGGCAGGCTAAGTGGAATGTCATCAAGAAGGCCACTCGGAGCATCAACTGCAGTGCCAGAAGCGAGCGCCTCTCTCGCGCGCGCCTCTTCTTCTCGCTTGCGCTCAAGCGCTTTGACGCGAGACCATATTTCATCCACAAGCTCGGGCGTCATATTATCCGCCTGCTCCTCGGTAAAGCCTAACTCCAGAAGAGCCTGACGATCATTGAAGATATGGGGATGTCTGCGCAGAATCTTCTCGTTGATATCCGCGATGACATCCTCGATGGTGAACTCCCCCGCTTCCGCCGCCATGTTCGCCTGGAGGACAACCTGGAGAAGCACGTCGCCCAATTCCTCGCGCATGTGCCTGACATCGCCCTTTTCGATGGCGTCGACAGCCTCACACGCCTCTTCAATCATGTTGCTCGCGATGGAGGCATGCGTCTGCTTGCGGTCCCACGGGCAGCCCCCGGGAGCGCGAAGAGTCGAAATCGTGTTGCAAAACGCCGCGAAGGCCTCTCCTGTTTCAGAAGAGGCCCGATACACGCGATTTTCTGGGGTCGATTGCACCAAATCAAACCTTGAGATAGCGACGCATGGCGATTACAGAACCCACCATGCCGATGATGAGGCCGAACACGATGAGCGTTGCATAGATCATCGAGTAGGTGGATGCCGAGATGGTGAGCGGCAGGAAGCTCACGACGCTCTCGAGCTGCGGCATGGCAAAGCTGCGGAGCATAGCGATGACGAAAATTGCCAAGAGTGCTCCGACCAGCGCCTGCAACGCACCCTCCATCACGAACGGCCCACGGATGAATCCGTTGGAAGCACCTACGAGGCGCATGATGGAAATTTCCCTGCGTCTAGCCACGATAGCAAGGCGAATCGTGTTGTTGAGGAACACGAGGGAGATGAATACGAGCAGGACAACTGCTGCCATACAACCATAACGAACAAGGTTCGTGACCTTGAAAAGGCGTTCAACGGTGCCCTGTCCATACTTGATGGACTCGGCTGGATCGTCCGGGTTATCGGCAATTGCCTTGAACGTGTCGTTCTGCAGGATGGTATCTGCCGTCGACTCTACCTGGCGAGAATCCACGAGCGTCAGCACATAGGTGCGGGGCAGAGGGTTATCGTCAAGCTGCTCAGCAATAGACGGGTTGTCCTTGGTCTGCTCGGCAAAATCTGCAAGAACCTGGTCCTTATCCTTGAATTCAACCGACGCAATATTGCCGCTGTCGTTCTCGAGCGATTTGAGGAAGGTGTCGAAATCCGCAAGCTGCTGATCTGTGGCAGAGTCCGAAATATACAGACGGACATTGACTTCTTCTTCGAACGAAGTCGCCAGATTGCCAAGTAGAGCGGAAAACATAATTGAGACACCAACCATGAGCAGCGACAGGAAGATGGTGATGATGCCGCCAACCGTCGTGCCAAGATTGCGCCGAGAGCTAACAAGAGCTTCTCGGATGAAATACATAAGCTTAGACATCGTACCCGTACACTCCTCTTCTTTGGTCGCGCACGAGCACGCCATTTTCCAGAGCGAGAACGCGACGGCGCATCTGGTCTACCATTTCACGGTCGTGAGTCGCGACGAGCACCGTTGTTCCCGTGCGATTAATGCGCTCAAGCAGGCGCATGATGCCCAGCGAAGTTTGCGGGTCGAGGTTACCCGTGGGCTCATCACAGATGAGCAGCGGCGGGCGATTGACGATGGAGCGCGCAATGGAAACACGCTGCTGCTCGCCACCGGAGAGCTGGTCGGGCAGTTTGTCCATTTTCTCCTCAAGGCCGACGAGGCGGAGGACCTCGGGAACCTGCGTTTTGATGACATGGCGGGATTTGCCAATGACCTCGAGCGCGAAGGCAACGTTCTCGAATGCCGTCTTATTGGGGAGTAGTTTAAAGTCCTGGAAGACGCACCCGACATTGCGGCGCAGATAGGGAATACGCCATTTGCGCATGGTGCGGAGGTTTTCGCCCGCGACGTAGATCTCACCCGATGTGGGGACAATCTCGCGATTGAGCATGCGGATGAAGGTCGATTTTCCCGAGCCCGAATGGCCAACGAGGAACAGGAACTCTCCCGCGCGGATATCAAGCGTGATGCCCGCAAGAGCAGGCTTATCAGGCTGCGCCGGGTATATTTTGGTCACATTTCGCAGCGAAATGACCACGGGGCCAAGTTTTGCATTGCCATTGTCCTGTGCCGCGAGATCGGCATAGGAGCCAGTTGCCTCAGTGGCAACGCCTAGGTCGGAGGCGGGAATGACATCCGCAACCTGGTTTGCCGGGCGAACAACGGGAATCCGCTGGCTCACCTCGCGAGAGCGAGAGATGTTGCCCGTGCGATCTGCATGCTGCTGTGCGCCCGCCGCACGGCGTGGATGCTGCTGCCCGCCAGAGGGCCTGCCAACCTGCCGCTGCGAATTTGCCGGACGTTGACCGCCAGCAGCGCGCGATTGCTGCCGCTGCTGGGCGGGTTCATTTGATTGTGGAGCACGCCGCTGCCCATTTCCACGCGAAGAGGATGCGGCATGCGCGCCATCTGAAGATCTGCCGAATAGCGCCACGTTTTCACTCCGTTCATTCATTCGACTTGATCATGAAACTCTAAAATTGTACCGAACAGCCCCCGATTCGCAAACGCCGCACACGTAAGCAACACAAAGCGTTCATCCATGCGCGACAAATGCATCGGCTCTGCGGAGCCTACTTCCTTCCGACAGCTTTCACCGCTTTTTCGG
>CADBRF010000017.1 GCA_902796975.1 uncultured Coriobacteriaceae bacterium | reverse complement strand
GGCTCCGATGACGGCCTCGAGTTGTGCGTGTCTGATCTCCTGGAATTCAAGGATTTCTCCCTGCCCCGCGATTTTATCATCCATGCGGGCTGCCCCACGGCATCGGCCTTTTTCATGAACCATCCGGTCGAGACGGCGGCCACAGTCGTTGATGGCACGAGCAACATGCTCGAACTGGCCAATCAGGCTCAAGTGGAATCTTTCGTCTACGTCTCCAGCATGGAAGTCTACGGCAATGGCAATGCCACTCCGGGCACCGAGCACAAGCTGGGCGAACCTGATGCGGGCTATGTGAACCCGCTCTCCATGCGGAGCTGCTATCCGGAGGGCAAGCGCATGGCCGAGTTCTTCGCCGCCGCCTATGCCCACGAATATGGGGTGCACGCAAAGAGCGCCCGCCTTGCCCAGACCTTTGGCCCGGGCATCCCCAAGACCGATGGCCGCGTCTTTGCCCAGTTCGCCCGCTGCGCCATCAACGGCGAGGATATCGTGCTCAAGACCACGGGGCAGAGCACCCGGATGTACAACTACACGCTCGACGCGGTAAAGGGCCTGCTCGTTGTCTTGCTTCGTGGCGAGGATGGCCGCTCCTACAACATCGCAAACGAGGCCACCTACTCATCAGTGCGCGAGATGGCTGAGCTTGTCGCCCGCGAGTGTGCTGGCGGGAAAATCGCCGTGCGCATCGAGGTGGATCCGGACGCGCCTTATCCGCCCGACCACCATCTGCCGCTTGATACGAGCGCAATCCGCGCGCTTGGCTGGACCCCTTCGGTTGATCTGGCGGAGATGTATAACCGGCTCATCGCCTATCTGGAAGACTAAGCGCTCTACACATACGGCGGATGATGGTGGACAACAGACCTCTTGCCTGCGGAAACGCTGCGGTTCGTGCTCGTTTGCCGCTTCGACAATGTGGCTGAAACTTGCCTGGGGGATGGCCGTCTAGAACTCGCCAGCCAATTCGAGCTGTGGCTGACGATGGCTCAGTACAGCTCGCCCTAGCGCTCGCCTATCATCTCGAGCACGTGGTTGATGATGCGCTCGGTGCAGGTCGTGCTGGGGTGGATGGCGATATTGTCTCTGGTGAAGGCCTGATAAACCTCATGGTCGAACTCATCATGCTCGATTGCCTGAAGAATCTCCTCCGCGCTGGCGGTGAAGAGGGTGGGCACGTCGTGCTCGATATCGATGTTGAGACCACGGCGGCCTGAGTAGGTGTCCCAATCGTAGGCGTAGAGGTAGACGGGCACGTCGAGCAGCCCCGCTTCGTAGATGACGGTGGAATAGTCGCTGATGACGTAGTCCGCCACGTAGAGCATGTCGAGGTCCTTGGGGTAGTCCTGCAGAACGCGCTCGTCCTCGATGCGTTGTGTGCTCACGGGGTGGGGCTTGTAGATGAGGTTGTAGCGATCAAAATCCACTGCGTATACCAGTGCCCGCATGGCCTCTTTCTCGTTGGGAGCGGGCGTGCGCCTGAAGGTGGGGCAGTAGACGATGTTCCTACGCTCTGCCAGCTCGGGGAAGCGCTCGAGAATGCGCCCGCGCTGGGCAGCCCGGTTGGCAGGGTCGATGAGGAGGTCGGTGCGGGGGAGCGGCGCCTCGTAGACGATTTCGGGCGTGATGTTAAAGCCTGCCACGTAATCGTCAATGAAGCTCATGGATGAGATGAGAACGGAGTCGTAGCCCTCGTGCATGTGCATGGTCTGCGCGAGTTCGAGACTCCTGCCCTCGCCACCGCCGATGGAGGTGTAGCCGAACTTCTTCATATTTCCCATGGCGTGCCACATCTGGATGACCGGCGCCTTAATGCGCTTGTTGAGGAGGCTCACCGCGATGCAGTAGGAGTCGAGGATCGCGGCCTGGCTCCGCGCGATGGTGCAGACCTGGCGGAGCATGTGGAAGGCATAAGGAACCGGGTTGTGGAGCTCCTTTGCGAGGATGACCACGCGATATTCCGGGTGGTGGGAGCTCATAAACTCGCTGATGAGGCGAAAGTCCGTGGGCGCCGTGTTGGACTGCCTGCTGATGCAGACAAACTGCTCGCGCTTGCCGGGGAGCACACGGGCGATGCTGTAGAGAGCGTAGAGCAGGGCCGTTCCTATGCGGACAAACGCCTTAAGCATGCTCTCTTCTCCTCCGAGAACGCGTTTTTATCTGCGGCCTCTGGAAGGCAATGCGTGTGCTGCCGCAGACAAGGAAATTCCAAAACAGCTCATCATGGTACCATGTACGCTGAACATCATCGAGATGGGAAATCTATGGGTATCACTATTCACGAAATCCGCTGGGAGCGTGCACTCCTGCATGTTGAATACACGGTAGAAGATGCGGAGACGCTCTGCCTTTGCTCCCCTGACACCTCGCAGGAAATCAAGTTCGAAGAGGAGCGCGAGGGTTCGCTTGTCCACGCTGTGGTGAACGTGGCGACTGGCCCTGGCAGGCAGCCCCTCGCGGCGGGCAAGTGGCTCTTCGCTCTGAGGATTCCCGATGCTGAGCTGGCGGATTATGAAACGCTCGTCCAGAATCGACCTTGGCTTCTCTCTCGCACTGAGGGCTATGTGCGAAAGAATCTCGTTCCGCCCACGAAGCGCCGCGATACGAAGTTCATCGCCGCTTATATGGAGCGCGAAGCCAAGAACATCATCCTCTCCCAGCCCTACGATGCTCATGGCATCAGTCTCGATGATGCGGTCATCGAAGACGCGAGCAGGTACGACCGCATCTTCCCCTACACGGGCATCTACGCCTATGCTGCCTATATCACGCCTCGGACCTTGCCCGACGACTCTGTCTATCTGGTGCTGACTACCACCTATTACCAGCGCAACGATCACCCCGAAGTACGCAAGGGGAGCATCCGCTTCAATGAGAAGCAGGCCTTCAACGCTTATTTCAAGGCGGCAAGTGCCAAGGCGAGACGCAACGGCCACCGTATCCTCTTCTACAAGCAGAACGGGGATGCCCCCACGGAGAACATGCAGGCGGTTGTCGACCGCCTGCGCGAGCGCGGTCTGGACAAGGACTACGAGATAAAGATTCACTGCCACAACGTGTTCAAGAGCCGGCAGAGCTTTTCGGAGTGGATCGAAGACCTCAACCTCATCGCCAAGACGGACTACATCTTCATCGACGACTACACACCCATCTTCGGCTTCATCGACCTGGACAAAGACGTTGTGCTGACCCAGCTCTGGCACGCGGGCGTCGGCTTTAAATCCGTGGGCTTCGCGCGTTTTGGCATCCCCGGCTCGCCCGACCCCTTGAACTCCTGTCACCGGGCTTATACCTATGCACTCGTGGGAAATGCTTTGCTCAGAGACACCTATTCCGAGGTTTTTGGCATCGAGAAAGAGGCGCTTCTCGCGACGGGCATGCCACGTCTAGACGGCTTCTTCAACGAGGAGCGGGCGGCAGCTATCCAGGAAAAGCTCCGGAGCGCGTATCCCTGGATGCGCGAGGGGAGGGTCATCATCTTCGCCCCCACCTTCCGCGGTGCAACCCAGGATTTGGCCTACTACCCCTATGCGAAATTCCTCGATATGGAGCGCATTCACGAGATGTGCGTGCGCACGAACAGCTATTTTGCCTTCGAGATGCACGGCTTCATCAAGGAACTCCCCGAGATTCCCGAGCAGTTCCAAGACCGCCTCATCGACCTTTCCCATGAGGACCTGAACGAGCTCTATCACGTTGCCGATGTGCTCGTGACGGACTACTCCTCCTGTTTCTACGACTATCTCTTGTTGGAGAAGCCCGTCGTGTTCTACGTGCCCGACAAGGTAGAATATGGGGCAGTGCGAGGCGTGCAGCGCAGTGTTGATGAGCTGGCTCCGGGTACTGTATGCGATACATTTGACGAGTTCATGAACGTGCTCGAGACGAGTTCCTACGAGGATGTGGAGCCGGATCCCTCCTGTCTGGACCGTGCCCTCGAGAAAAGCGGCAGAGCGTGCGACCGTGTTATCGATACGATCCTGCTGGGGCAGGACATTCCCGGTGTTCGTTTGGAACCGACCGGTAACTAGCAGGTAAGAGAGGCAGGCCGACCATGGCAACCAATCCGAAAACGAATGATTCCGCAAAGCCTCCTGTCGTTTCCGTTGTCGTGCCGGTCTACAACACCGCGAAATACCTGGATCAGTGCCTGGACAGTATTGCCGCGCAGTCGGTGGAGAACATCGAGGTCATCTGCATCGATGATGGTTCGACGGACGAATCGGGCACGATGCTCGATAGACGAGCAGGCCAGGACAGCCGTTTCCGCGTCGTCCACGTTGAGAATGGCGGCGTAAGCGCGGCACGCAATCTGGGGCTCGAGCAGGCAAAAGGGCACTATGTAGTCTTCTGGGACAGCGATGATTTCTTCGAGCCCAATGCCCTGGAATCGATGGCTGCTCGTGCTATCAATCTCAAGGCGGATATCATAGTCTGCCCTGGTTACTACTATGATGAGAAGCTGGGCACAAGCACGCCTGCAAACTCAAGCTATCTGAAGAGCCGGTTCGTGCCGGAAAAGCAGCCCTTCTCCATCAAGACCGACGGTCGTTCCATTTTCACCTTCACGACCTTCAATCCCTTCAACAAGCTCTACAAAAGAGAGTTCCTCGTGGAGAACGGCATCAAGTTTCCGCCGCAGAAGCTGAGCGAGGATGCCGTATTCTTCGAGCGGGCGGTGGCGTGCGCGGATCGCATTGGCGTCGTCAAGTCAAGACTCTTCCACTACCGGGTGAACAACAGCACAAGCGCGACGAATTCTGCCACTAAGGACATCTTGGCTGGCTATCGCACGCTCCTTGGCATGCGGGAAGACCTCATTTCCCGCGGCGTCTACTCCGATGACGTGCGCTGGAGCTTTGCCAACAAGGCGCTCGACAGCCTTCTTCACTACCTGAACATCTGCAACAGCTACGAGGCGTTTCAGGAGTGGTTCGATTGTGTTGTTGCCAAGAACGGGTTTGCCAATCTTGACATCACTGAAGACACAATCGACAGGGCGTATTCCGAAGACCTAGCGAACCGTTACAGAATTCTCATGAAGTACGCCGATGACAGAAATCAGGCGGTTTTCTGGCTCTTCCGCGATGAGATGCGCCGTCGCCTGGAAGCTCAGGCGAAGGAGGCCATTGCAAAGCAAGAGGCTAAGGCCTTGAAGAAGCCAAGCATGAGCGAGCAGGTGCGCGCGAAGGGCCGCCACTACCACAACATGCAGCTCATCAACAGCCTATAAACCACCTGTCACTTTCCCCTGCGACTTTTGGCAGGTGAGTGTTGGGTGCGGGGGCTTCCGGCATGCCCCGAGAAACAAGGTCGTCACCCGATGCGCCCTCCGGCGAAAGCCAGCTCCGAGGACTCGCGCTACGCGCTCGGACATCTCTCCGCTCCCGGCTTACGCCTCCGGGCGCATCATCCTCCAATTGTTTCCGGGGCATGCCGGAAGGCCCCAAATAACAAGGTCATCACCTGATGAGTGCTCCCGCGAAGCCAGCTCCGAGGACTCGTGCTGCGCGCTCGGGCATCTCTCCGCTCCCGGCTTACGCCTCCGGGCGCATCATCCTCCAACTGCTTCCGGACATGCTGGAAGCCCCCAAGTTCAATGCCACCTGCCAAAAGCTGCTGGGGACAATGGCAGACCGTCCGCCTAGTGCTGGTGGGAGCCGAGGGCGAGAATGCCTTCGGTCACGAGCTGGCAGCGCGTTTTTTCGGGCGTGAAGAAGAAGTCGTCTGCCCGCTGGCGATACATCTCGGGCATCGTGCAGCCGCTCGCGAGAATCTCCTCAATCGCGTCGATAGTCTCGTCGAGCGTGGTGGTGATGGGTCCGAAGCCGTCATCTGGGTAGGAGAAATAACCCGTGTCCCAGTGGGTACCGAAGAACTGGTCGGCATCGAACTGGGCGTAGATGAGCGGGCGTTTGAGCAGGGCGTAGTCCATGGCGACGCTCGAGTAGTCCGTGATCATGCAGGCTGCGTCGAGGAAGGCCTCCGTGTAGTCGCAACTCTCCACGACGGCAACGCGGTTCGTGCCGGAGAACTTGTCCGTTTCCTGAATGAAGGCGGGGTGGAGCATGAAATTCGCCCGGAAATCGTAGCGTTCCAGCAGGTCGTTGAAGCGTTCGCTGTGGATGAGCCCGTTGTAGAACTGGAAGAAGGGTGATTCCTCGAAGTGCTTGTTGCGTTGCCTCTCGCCCGTATCGGTGTCGAGTTTGCCCGTGAGCCACTTGCGCCAGGTGGGCATGATCCAGATAAGGCGCTTGGCATCGCGCGTGGTGGCAGCGCTCACGAGTGCGTCATGGCGCGGGAAGCCGGTGAGCTTCACAACATCGGGTGAGTAGCTGTACTTCTCTCCCTGGAGGAAGGAGTCCCTCTCGCGTGGCGCGCAGGTCACGAGGAGCTTGATGTCTTTCTTGTAGCGGTTGAGCCAGTCGGAAACGTCGTCCTTGGTGATGCCGTGCTGGAGGAAGACGTAATCGGAGTGGTAGAGGTTCTTCATCACGTCGCGTTGTGGCTGGTCAAAGGCCGTGATGATGTATTCGTCGGCAGCCGAGGAAATGATCTTGTCTGCCTGCAGGAAGATGTCTCGGTAGGCGTCTGTGTCGTAGGCAACAACCTCGCCGTACTGCTTGAGACGCTCGAAATCAGGCGAATCCTCGCGGATGGCGAAGATGGGTAGCACTCCCTTGATGGGGTTATCGTGCAGGTAGCGGAAGAGGGCTTCGCCGTTGTCGCCCGCCTTGACGATGCGGTCGCTGATGAGCCAGATGCGCTTGCCCGCGTACTTCTTGCGGTTCTCGAAATAGCGCTGGCGATAGGGGAGCAGGGCGCGGATTTTCGGGTCCTTGTGCTTAGCAATCCTGCTCTGGTATTCCTTCTCCGCAAGGGTTTCGGCAAACGAGCTCGCCGGCTTGATGACCAGCGTCCTGCGCTTGCCCGCAAGCGAGACAGTGCGGCGCAAGAAGAGGCCATCGCGCACGCAGTAGGGGTGGCGCACGAAGTTCGAGAGCCCGCAGAACTTGGCCCCCATGAAGCCCGCTGGGTAGGAAGCGTCCCCCAGATGGATTGTGCCGGAGAGCTTGACCGTCGATGTGCCATTCCAGGGGAAGACCAGCTTGAAGCCGCGGCGGGGGAAGATGATGCCATCGAAGGCCGTGATGGAGTTGCGGTCGTAGCGGCGAAGGTAGCACATGGAGGCGCCCTGCAACTTCTCGATGGGAGTGCCGTTCACCTGGAAGGAGACGCGGGGGAAGGCTTCGTTGCAATCGT
>CADBRF010000016.1 GCA_902796975.1 uncultured Coriobacteriaceae bacterium | reverse complement strand
ATACTGCTCGTGCTTAGAGATGCCACCACCCAAGAGCGTCATAACGTTCTTGTAGTAGAACTTGTAGAAGGGCTTGACCATCATGTTATCGGGAACCGAAGCATCGAGGCAGGCAACGACACCTCCGGGGCGGACCACACGGGCCATCTCACTTATGACCTGGTGGTAATCCGGCGTGTTACGAAGGCCAAAGCTGATAACCGCAGCATCGAAGGTGCCCTTGTCAAAGGGGAGATTCATGGCGTCACCCTCGATGAGCATGGTGTTATCGAGCTTTTCGGTGCGTTTCCGTGCGACTTTGAGCATCTCGTCGGAAAAATCCAGCCCCACGGCAAGAACTCCTGGGTGGGTGCGCGCGATGCGCTCCGTTATGTCTCCTGTGCCACAGCAGACATCTAAAACCATGCCAGGGTCGTTCGTAGCTGCGGCGGCGACGGCGCGGTCCACGAGCGCCTGCTTCCAGACATGGTGCTGGCCAAGGCTTATCCGGTCGTTTGCAGAGTCATACTGCTTTGCCAATGACTGAAATACGTCATGAACCTGTTCTTCGCTTGCCATCTCTAACCTTTCGTTCATGAGATTCATTTGATTATCGGAAATCAATCAATTTGCGTATAGGGGAATTGTCGCACATGCCGTGCAAATGCGGTAGCCGTGAAGCTAGCCGAATGGACTTTACCCATTTAGAGAAGCGAGACCATCATTCCGAGCACATATGCCCCCTCAATGAAGAGATTCGACTTATTAATTGCCCCCATCGAAGGGCCGCGCACTTCATGGACAAGCGGGCTGACAAGAACGCTTCGAATCGTCCCCGTTCCCAGAACCAAGCATACGATGCACGCCCAGAAACCCTCGCCGAAGTACCAGAAAGAGCAGTGGAGCATGACGAGAATCCAGATCACTGCAAAGATGCGATATAAGGTCCGGGCCTTTTCGCGCCCAAGCATGACAGGAAGGGTGTGGCGGCCAATTGGCTTATCACGTTCGATATCGCAGGTGTTCTGCGTTGCCATTATCATGCCAATGCCAATGACAAAGGGCACCGTGCAGATGAGGAGGCGTCCCCAGTCGATCTGGGCAATCGGTCCCATGATGCCAAAGGAACCAGCATAGGTATAGCCCGCGAATACGCACACATCAGCAAGGGGGATGAGGCATCCCATGACCACGCCGCTTACAATCTCGCCCAGTGGCAGGTAGGAAATGGGAATCTTGCCCGATGAGTAGATGACGATAACGATGCCGCCGATTGCGCCGAGTATGACCGGGAAGAGGCTGTGAGCAGCTACGATGCAAATAATGCCGCATGCAAGAGCCACGAGCATGTAGAAAAAGCCAAGGGCGAGCACGTGCGAGGGATTGGGGTTCTCGTAGACGAGAACCGCATCCGTTGGATCGTCGGAATTCTCCTTAGTGTCGGTGCCAGCGCGGTAATCCGCCCAATCGTTAAGCGTGTTAACAGATGATTGGGCCATAGTCGCCACGAGAAGGAGGAGTATCCACAGCCACGGTTCGAAGGTATACCCACATGCCATGGCATAGAGGCCTCCAAAGACCGTTGTGAGAACCGACGGGCCAGGCCAGGTATGCGGGGCAGCAAGCCGAGCACAGCTGAGCAGGGTAAGCCGTTTGTACTGAGGCTTTTGAGCTACAGTGGGGTTACTTGATGGCAATGGAACCATCCTTCTCGGAGTAGGTGACTGAACCCTTGACGTACCCCTTCTCTTCCATCCAGCTGACGATGGGAGAAATAAGCTCCTCGGGAGGGTAAGCGCTCGTGCCATTACCGGCGTTGGAATGCGGGTACGTGCTGATCGGGTAGGAGTCGGCAACCGTGTCATTGAGATTGGCGTTCTCCACGAGGATCTCACGATAGGCTTCTGGATCCTTGTTAATCATATCGGCAGCCTCATCCCAAGCATCACGCACTGCCGCGATGGCTTTGGACCCAGCCTCGTCGTTGAACTTCTTTCGAGCGACCATGACAGACTGCGAGATATTATCTCCCGTTGAGTCATCTGCCAGCAAAACGAGCCCGGTCGCCTCCCCGAGCGTGAGCATAGAACCAGGGAGCGCAGCGCCAACGAGTTCTCCGGAAGAGACAAGGCTGAACCTGTCGGGAAGACTTGCCACTTCGATTGTTGGAATCGCATCCCTGGCGATGCCGGCCTGCTCGCAGAGCTTGTCGAACACGTATTCGGGAACCGTATTGGCGGCGACGCCGACACCGTCACCAGATGAGATGTTCCCCGTTTCGGCATAGGTTGCAAGTTCTTTCAACGTCCTATAGGGGGCATCTTTAGGTGCAAGGACGCCGAAACGGCCCTGCGATGCTTCTGTTCCGAGCGTTATCCACTCCATTGAGACCTCTGTGCCAGATTCGCAGAGCTTGATGGCGCGCATGGGGTCGGTCATGGCGATGTCGACTTCGCCTGCAGTGAGCGCTGCTGAGAGGTTCTGGGCTGAGTCGAAGATGTCGATCTCAGCCTCGACGCCATGTTTGCCGAAGAGACCCTTGTCATTGGCAACCCAGATGGGCAGGATATCCTCTGTGGGCATTGACCCGATGCGGATCTTGGAAGATGCACTAGATCCAGAAGCGCTGCCCTTTGAAGCGCAAGCAGAAAGGCCACCAAGCGCTGCAAACGCGACAAACGCTGAAGAAGCAGAAATAAATTGGCGCCGTGTTACCGAAGCAGTCATCGAGACACCCGTCACTTTCAATCAAGGTATAGTTCTCACACGAATATTAAGAATATATCTTTGAGCGCATAGTGGATACTGTCACT
>CADBRF010000015.1 GCA_902796975.1 uncultured Coriobacteriaceae bacterium | reverse complement strand
GCGTCCTGCTATACGACATGGATCGTGTGCAGGAGGCGGCGAAATCCGCCGATGAGACGCATATCGCCGATGCCATCCGAAGCATTCTCCTCGACCCGAACGACCCCGCTGTAGTCAAAGCTGCCCGCGAGGCCGGAATCGAGGAGCCCTGGATCAAGGCTGCTCAGGAGTCTCCTGTCTACAAGCTCATCGTCGAATGGAGCCTTGCCCTTCCCCTCCATGCGGAGTACAGGACGCTTCCCATGGTCTGGTATATCCCGCCCATGAGCCCCATCCTCTCCAACCTCGCCGCGACTACCAATCTGGCAGATGCAGAGGAGATGCGCATCCCCGTCGCCTATCTGGCGCAGATGCTCTCCTGTGGAGACCCAGAGCCCATCAAGCACATCATCAACACCCTGGTTGATGTCCGCTTGCATATGCGCGCGAAGGACCTGGGCGAGCCTGCTCCAGAAAGCGCCCTGTCTGCCGAAACCCTCGAGGAGATGTACGACCTTCTCGCCATCGCCAAATACAATGACCGCTTCAATATTCCCGCTTCGAAGAATCCGAGTCGCGAGGCTATGCTCATGGACCAGAGAGGGAAGGGGTTCAGCTTTGAGGAAGGTTTCCGCTCATGACCAGGAATCCGGAAGACATCCAGAGAATCCTAGGGCTTGCCGCCTTCTTTCTGAGTTATCCGGACCAGCGCTGGCGCGAGGATTTTTCCCTTGCACAGGCTAGCCTGAAGGAGGTCGAGGATAAGAAGGCCGCTTCAACGCTGCAGGATTTTGCCAAGGGCGTTCAGGCGATGGATCCCTATGAGTTTGAGTCCCGATATGTCCAGGCTTTCGACTTCTCGCAGAATACGAACCTCTATCTGACGAGCCGGTCGAGCAAGGATACTGGTCAGCAGCGAATGGGCCTGCTCTCCTATCAGATGACGTTCGAGGAGGCGGGTTTTCAGGTGCATGCCGAAACACCGGATTATCTGCCCGCGATGCTCGAGCTCGCGAGCGCGGTCGATGCGCCAATGGCCGGAAGCATCATGGCAAGCGCCGCACATGATATCGAGCTGCTTCGTGATGCGGTGAAAGAAGCTGAAGGACTAGATGAGTACGTTACCCTGCTCGACCTCGTCCTTGAAGAGGGAGCAGAGCTTAAGGAGGTGGCCAGATGAGCCCAGTTGATATTTTCCTGTGGGGTGCCGTGCCCTATATATCGTTCGCCATCCTGGTTGTGGCGACTATCATCCGTCGAGTCTACTTCCCAGAGACCTGGACATCCAAGTCCAGCCAGTTTATGGAGAAGAAGGAGCAGCGCGTTGGGATTCCGCTCTTCCACATCGCCGTGCTCTTCCTGATCTTCGGGCATATCGGCGGTCTGCTCGTTCCCAAGGTTCTCACCATGGCGCTGGGCATTCCCAACCATCTCTACCACATGATGGCACTCACCATCGGTGGAGCAACAGGTGTCGCGCTCATCATCGCCTTTCTCATCCTCGCCAAGCGGAGGTTTGCCGGCACGAAGCGCATGAAGGCGACCACCTCCATCATGGATAAGGTCCTCTACGTGGTTATGGCAGTGACCATTCTCTTCGGCATGCTCGCGACCTTCAGCAATGTGGATGGGTCGTTCGACTACCGCGATTCGCTCTCCATCTGGTTCCGCAGCCTCTTCTTGCTCCAGCCTCAGGTTGCGCTCATGGCGAGCGCCCCGATTCTCTACAAGATTCATTTGCTTTGCGGCATGTTCACCTTTGCCATCTGGCCCTTTACCCGCCTCGTGCATGTGTTCAGCGGCATCACGGCCCCGTTCTGCTATATCGGACGCGCTGCGATTGTCTACCGCCGTCGCAAGATCGATGAGAAGGCGCTTGCAGGCGAGCGCGCTCTCGAGTTTCCTGAAGGCGTAAAGCCTCAGGGAGAGACGCTCAGGTAACGCTTTTTCTGTATAGAGTTCACCAAGTGCCGTGCGCTGCAAGCTTTCACGTTTGCAGTACACGGTCTTTCTTATACCTTCCAAATTGTGTTGAGCAGAAGAAGATGGGGGAGAGTCCCCTTCTTCTCATCTGGCGCAATGATGCTGAAAGATAGCATGTAGTGGCGCAGACAGCAGCACAGCCGCCTATAAGAGGGCTTTGAACTGTGGAAATATGTTCCGCTCCGAGGGAGGTTGGAAACGCTCTGGGAGACAAGAGTATTCAGGTGTTACTTACGTTCTTTGGGGTCTGACGCCTCTCGTTGGCTCTCTTCAGACCAGTCGATGAGCGGGCTGTCCTTCATGTAGGCGAACTGGGTTGTGGAATAGACGCCATGCTTGGGGTTGAGAATCTGCAGCTTCTTGAAGAGAGAGGGTTTTTCTTCCTTTTGTTCTCCCATGAGTCTCCCCATCGTGATAGTTGCCATGATGCGCCTCCTGGTGATGGGACTTCAGCACACGCCTTCTATCATCTCTATTCGGTTCTAGTGTAGTTTGCGGATGTCAAAACCATGAAACACGCCTGTCAACTCT
>CADBRF010000014.1 GCA_902796975.1 uncultured Coriobacteriaceae bacterium | reverse complement strand
CTGATAGACGCCACCACCACATGCACAGGACCCACAGGCGACAACCACCTTGGGTTCGAGCATCTGATCGTAAATCTGCTTGATGATAGGCGCGTTCTGCTCGTTGACACCACCCGTGACCAGGAAGATGTCAGCGTGCTTGGGATTGCCCGTGTTGACCACGCCGAAGCGCTCCGCATCGTAGAGCGGGGTGAGAGCCGCGAGCACTTCGATATCGCACCCGTTGCAGCTCGAACCATCGTAATGGATGATCCAGGGCGATTTCTTCATGAATGTCATGATCGTTCCTCCCTAGATGAAGAGCAGGTAGACAATATTGGCGGTGCCGCACACGAGGGCGACAATCCAGGCGGTCTTGAGCATCGCTTGCCACTTGACACGCGCGAAGTTGTTGTCGACCCAAATCTCGAGGAACCAGATGAGAAGCGCGACGGCAACAGTCACGACAGCGGCGACCCAGCCGCCAGCCCAGACGGCGAACATCGCTGTCCAGCCGAGGAACATGATGTTCTCATACCAGTGGCTGACCTCGACCATAGCGAGCGTCTTGCCTGAGAACTCGGTGACAACACCGCGGACCAATTCCTGGTGGGCATGCTGGGCCATGGAGATGTCAAACGGCGATTTGCGCAGCTTGATCGTGAGCACGTAGCAGAAGCCGATGAAGATGAGCGGAATGTAACGGATAAGCGGGACATCAAGCGTGGTCAGGTTGGAGACCATGAAGCTCCCAGTTGCCATGTACATGCCGATGGCGACGAGCAAGACCATAGGCTCGTAGGACATGACCTGCGCAATCTCACGCTCGGCGCCGAGCTCTGAATAGGGCGAACGCGATGCGTACGCTGCGGCGATGAGAAAGAGCGCGCCAAGTGTCTGAATGAGAACTACAAGCAGGAAGTTCCCGCCTGCAAAGAAGAAGACGCCCGAAAGTACCACAAAGAAGAGGTAAAGCTTGACGAAGAGATCCTGGGCGCCATTGACCGTGGCGTCCTCCTTCTCCATCAACTTGCGCACATCCCAGTAGGGCTGCAGAATTTTCGGACCAACGCGGCCCTGCATGCCAGCGGAGATCTTACGGTCTGCACCAGCAAGGAACGCTCCCAGCACCGGACCAAGAACGAGGAAGGCGATTGCGCCGACAAAAGACCAGATTGAAAACTGCATAGCTCACTCCCCTCCCTCAGTCGACATACTCTGAGATGACTGGAGGCTGTACATCTGAACAATCGTCTGGACGTACTCCTCCATGTTGTCGATGCCGTAGGTGCTCTTCAGGTCAGCCTGATTCGCCTCGTAATCGGCTTCCATGTCCGAATAGAGCTTATCCATGAAGTCTTGCATGTCTTCGATGCCATACTGGCTCGCGTAGGTATCCTTGTTCGCCTGATAGGTCGGCGATTCAAGCGCGTAGATATATTGGTAGAGCGAGGAGTCGATGCCGTTCTGGCCCCAGAGGCTCTCACGGTATTCCTGCTGCATGCTGATGGTATCCTGCAATGTCTGGGGTTGAGCCGCAGCCTGCTGCACAGCAAAGCCGCCTACGGAGACGATGAGGGCGAGCGCCACTGCAACGCCAATACCTGCGGTCCTCTTCTCGGGGAAGATATCTGTCATATACCAGTTGCGCTGAGTAGCCTGAACTGGCTCGTCAAACGTGTTGTAGAACTCACGCTCGGTGAAATCGGAGCCACGGCCAGCGAGATAGATCGGGACGACCTTCTTCTTGGTATTGCCCGTGAAGCTCAGGAAAATGACGGCGAGGACAAGGCCGATGACAGCCATGATCCACAGGTCGCCCGTGGCGATGGCGCTGGAGACCGAGCCGTACACTCCTGCGAGATAGGGCACCACCATAGAGGTGGAGATGAGCGGGAAAGCAACGCAGAGGCCAACCACGAGAATGGTCATGAGGCCCAGAGCTGCCCACTCACTCCGATGAACGGTTATCTCGACATTCTTCGGATCGGCAGATGCGTAGGAGAGAATCTTGCCGAACCACTTTGCCCAGAACATGAAGGTAGCAGCGGAGCCGAACACCATGAGCATGAGCAGGATGACATTGCCGGAATCCGCAAACGCCTGCAGAGCTGCCCACTTGGAAACGAGCATGCCAAACGGGGCGATGAACATGCCCATGATGCCGATTGCCATGAGGCGAGAGAGGCGAGGCATGCGCTCGAAGAGGTCGTCGAAAGACTCGATGTCGCGGCTGCCCACATGGTGCTCTGCCGTGCCAACGCAGAGGAAGAGCAGGGATTTAGCAGCTGCATGGAAGACGACGAGGAAGATGGCTGCCCAGATTGCACCAGCGGTGCCGATGCCCGCGCAGGCAACAATCAAACCAAGGTTGGAGATGGTGGAATACGCCAGAACTCGCTTGGCGTTGGACTGGCTGATAGCGGCGAGGGCTGCGAACAAGAAGGTAACACCGCCGACGAGCATGACAAGGAAACCAGGCATGTTGAGGCCCAGGCAGGGAGCAAGCTTGATAAACAGGAAAACGCCCGCCTTGACCATCGTCGAGCTGTGGAGCAGCGCAGACGTAGGCGTAGGTGCAACCATAGCCCCGAGAAGCCAGGAATGGAACGGCATCTGAGCCGCCTTGGTGAAGCCCGCCAGGGCAAGGAGCAGAAGCGGTGCCCAGGTGACGACTTCACGCCCGCCAGCCTGATAGGCAAGCGTCTGGTTGAGGAAGGTGTTGAGCTCGATGGTGCCATAGTACATGGCGATCCAGCCGAGTGCGCATGCAAAGGCAATGCCACCAATGAGGTTCAAAATGATCTGCAAGAAGGAGTTGTGAATCGCCTCGTCCGTGCGCGTCCAGCCGATAAGAGCGAACGAGCAGACCGTGGTGACTTCCCATGCGCAGAGGAACCAGGAAAGATTGTTGGAGAAGACAATGCCGAACATAGCACCGAGGAAGGCAAAGATGACCGCGAAGAAGGTGTTGCGGCGGTCGCTCCCCTCCTGGTGAAGCATATGGTCTTCCATATATCCACATGCGTAGACGGCAATGCCGCCACCGATGATGCCGATGATGAGCGCCATGATAATCGACAGGTAGTCAATGTAGAGCGCGTGCGAGACAATGACGCCGGGGAGCACCAGGAACTCGAGCCAGAAAACAAGCCCAAGCTGGACCAAAGCCAGAAGGACGGCGACGAAGTTCTTGTAACGGATGCCCTTGCCGATGATATAAGCGCACAGGCACAAATCCACGATGAAGGTGAACCATCCCGCCGCGACTGAAACCCCCGCATCGACGGCTATGACAAGAGCCTGCCCTCCATGCATCATGAACTGCACGGTGATGAAAATCGCCCCGCAGGCTATGACGATTGCGGAAGCGACCGTAATCAAGGTGCGCGCTTTCTCGTTCTTCACAAAGAGCAAGACGAGAGCAACGAGCAGCGGAAACGCGATGAGAAACGCAATCGCTCCTAAACCTATACTCTCCAAAACCTATACCTCCTCCATTTACCAGCACCGCCCCCCCAGCAGTGCGTCATGGCAGTTGAGGCACCATTTTGCCCCAACAGCGATTATATAGCCGTACGGATAGAGAATGTTTTTCATGCACGGCGAAAAATGAAACGTATAAGACACGACTTAAATACATCGGAGAACATGGATGAAATTTCTCTATAGCTCTACACCATGGGCTCAGCCGTCGTTGCCCCAGATGAGCAGGAAGGGACGGGATGAAATCATCCGGGGCGCGACCTTCTCTACACAAACGACGGTGCTGCATTCGTATCGCCTATGCAACAGTGAGTCCATTTTTTGCGTTTTAGGCGGGTTTGTAAAATATTGATTGGTAATTAAAGCATCCGGAAATATGAAGCCGTGGAATGTTTCCACGATAGGTTCCCTCCCGTAGACAATTGTCGTGTGAGCCCTCTGTTACCCAGCAACACGGCAATTGTCTCGCAGACGTTTGTCATGCCATGGTCTATTCCTTGCTCATGCGCGGACACTCCGCCCCGCATGGGCTGTTTGCGACGCGAGGACATGGGCGGCCGTTGCTGAAATAGCAGGTATGGGCAGGAAGCTTGACGCCGCATTTCGAACACGTCTCTGCTTTGGACTGGTTCTCGAAGCCGCACAGTGGGCAAATTTTCGGCCTGATGAAGACAACTCCGACTTGTCTGTAGCACATTCGATTTCCTCTTCTTTCCGCCGCCTTGGTTGCGAAGATATTATCAGATGGCATGACAGCCGCCTCGTGACAGATGCCTCGTAGATGTTTGCCATATCTATCGTATTGTGAAACGAACTCATTATTATTCTGTGGAGTCTTCTCATTTTTTTTGCGTTCAATAACATTTATCTAAAAAGAAACAATCCATTTGCAATAGCGAAACAATAATGTTTTGTAATACAAGTGAATTTTGATATCATCAGCTATTGAATAGTTCGTTTCATTATTAAAACAATGAATTTATATATTCACCATATGCAAGCAATAAATAGAACTGGAGATGCTAAATAATGACG
>CADBRF010000013.1 GCA_902796975.1 uncultured Coriobacteriaceae bacterium | reverse complement strand
CACCAGCGCGAGGTAATCCGGACCCATGGGCTCGAGCGCTTTGAGGATGAGGTCGCACGCTTCTTCGTAGGTGAACTCCATCTCGACCTCATCCACGATCGGCACATAGAGGTCATAGAAATGGAGCTCGTCCAAGCCGAGAATGCGTTTGCGCAGGTCAACATACTTGTACATGGGTGCCATATTCTGGTGCACGGCTTCGATGAGATTGGTGTAGACCTCCGTAGGCACTTCCGTGTGGTCGAGGCTGTAGGCAAGGGTGGAGGGGTAGTTGCGTGCTTCGGCGTAGAATTTGACCTGCTTGACCTGGGCGGACAGTGTTGCCGCGCAAGTGTTGCGGAACTTGCCATAGGTGTCATAGCAGCTGGAAAAGGCCGATTTGCGCAAGGTCCGGTCGGTGGACATCATGAGCGGGATATAGGAGCCGTGGGTGACGGGGTGCGCTTTGCCCTCAGAATCGATAGCGTCGGGAAAGGTCAGATCTGCATCGTTGAAAAGCGAGAAGATGTTCTCGGGCGCCTGCGCCATCTCGGCCGTCTGAGCAAGGAGTTTCTCCTCGGCGGGGGAGAGGACATGGTCGCGCATACGAAACTCGCGGTCCAGGGCGCGGCGGTAGAGCTCCAACTCGGGCTCGTCGTGGTAGAACTGGTCCATCTGCTCATCAGGGAGGGTAAGAAGCTCGGAAGAGAACCAAGAGCAGGCGCTGGAGATTTGCGTATAGAGGGTCATGACCTGGGCAGAATAGGCCTGGTATTTCGCAACGCGCGTGTCCTCGTCGCTCTTGCGCTCGGCGTAGTTCACGAGCTTGCCAAGTGCGACGGAAACCTCGTCATCGAATTTGAGGAAGGCGAGGAGGTTTGCCGGAGAGCTCGCGATGGTGTCCTTGTAGGTGAGATAGCGCTCGGGATAGACCTGCGCTTCCTGCAGCGCGGCTTCAAAAGCCTCGTCGGATGGGTATATGCTCGAAAGGTCCCAGCGGTACTTCTCCGGAACTTCTGCGCGGGTGCTGTATGCCATGTTCGCTCCTTGTCTATGCGGTTCATGCCTATGGTAGCGAAACGCGAGCGCGGCGGGTGGGAGGTGGCGCGGGATGGGGGAGAACCGTTGCCGAATCGATTGCCGGGTCGGCGGGGTGCGCCTGCTTGGGGGCACCGTGCTATCCACTCATATGGTGAGCCCCTTGCTGCGCAATGAGCCAAGCTAACACCGTCTGCTAGATACGCTGCCGATCTGCTGCGGTGCGTCAAGCCGCAACTCGACGCTCGAGCACCGTGGGCACATAAACTCAGCCTTGTCCCCGGAGAAAGAGTATTCTCGTGTGCGCAAATTCAACAACATAGCTCAACATCGAACACCGAGGCGACCTATGAGCTCAGCTCCACTTATCCATAACCATATGCCCACCGACTGGAAAGCTATGCAGCAGCAGCCTGGCATGCGCGCTGCTGATGCTCCGCTTCCAGACAAGGCAGCGATTGTGTGCCATGTTGGCATCATCGCGCTCGCAGGAGGAACAGGTTCATGGCGTGTGCGCGAGGCCATGAACAACATTGCCCGACTGCTGGGCATCACTGTGCACGTGGACGTGAGCCTTTTGGGCATCGAATGCTCCTGCACCCAGGGGAACGAGCGGTTTACACAGGTCGTCACCCTTAAAACCACCGACGTCAACACTCACCGCATCTGGAAGCTCGAGAGCTTTGTGCAGGAGGCGGTGGAGAATGGTTCGGATTGGACCGTCGCTGAATTTCACAAGCGCTTGGAAGAAATCGAGAATCTAAAAGGCAACTACAGCCCGGCTCAGCTGGGTCTTGCCTCCGGATTTGCATGCGGCGCCTTCGTCTTTCTGCTGGGTGGTGGCCCCTATGAAATGCTCTGCGCGGCAATAGGGGCGGGCTTTGGAAATTTCGTACGGGCGAAGATGCTTGGCAAGCAGATAACACAGATGTTTGCCGTGGCCGTATCGGTGTCTGTTGCCTGCCTGCTCTATCTGCTCAGCATCAACGCGCTGGAGCTGTTCCTGGGAATCTCCCCGCAGAACGAGGCGGGGTATATCGGCGCCATGCTGTTTGTTATTCCGGGATTTCCGCTGGTCACAAGCGGCTTGGACATTGCGAAACTCGACATGCGGAGCGGATTTGAGCGGCTTGGCTACGCGCTCACGGTGATCGGTGTAGCAACTTTGGTGGGATGGATCGTTGCTGTGACTGTTGGTCTGCAGCCCGGGCAGCTGGTGGCGCCCGATTTCAGCCCCCTTGTGCTCTGCCTCTTGAGGCTGGCGATGTCGTTTGTGGGGGTCTTCGGCTTTTCTATCATGTTCAACAGCCCGGTCAAGATGGCTGCAACTGCTGGCGTCGTGGGCGCTGTGGGAAATACGTTCCGGCTCGAGCTGACGAGCCTGACCAGCATCTCTCCCGCGCTTGCCGCCTTTCTCGGTGCTCTGACGGCGGGGCTCTTGGCATACGCGGTGATTGCCAATCACAAGCGCATTGGCCTGCCGCGATGGCCGCGCATCTCCATCACCGTTCCATCCATTGTGATTATGGTGCCTGGTCTCTATATGTATCGCGCGGTCTACGATTTGGCAGCGAACAGCGTTGTCGACTCGATGAGCTGGGCTTTTCAGGCAGCAATCATCATCGTCTTCCTTCCTATTGGCCTTGCTCTGGCCCGTATTCTCACCGATAAGCGTTGGCGATATTGCATCTAGGGGGGCTAGCGCGGCAGCTATTGAAGAAGTCGAATTATCCGAAGCGATTATTCGGCTTCTAAGGCGTTTTGCAAAGCACAAATGAGTATTTGTAGCTCGGAATGAGACGACAAAAAAGTGCGATCTTTGCCGGACGGGAAAATAGCACTTAAAAACACCCTATTTAAACTGGTCTTTTGCAAGCACTGATATTCCACTGGGTAAAGACTGCACTCTTTTTATGCGCCTTTGACCTGCTGTTTTGCAGGCGCCGCAAAAAATGGCAGCTAGGAAAACGCCCCGTTTTAATTATGCTTGATTCGAAATAAATAACTCTTACAGGTGCTTATCGGTACATTATCAATTATACAGATAATAAGAACGGGGCGTTTTTCTATATGGCTTGGGATGAACAGAGCAGTTTGCGATGCTGGAAAAAACTGCGATAAGTCTAGTGGCGTGCGAAATACAAATAATACCGCCCTGCATTTTTCGGTCCGATAGGGCTTAGCTAGGCATTAAGCTGTGTTGTTTTGCATCAAGTGAAAAATGTAGGGCGGTTATTGCGCAGATTCTGACGCGGCAGATGCTATTCCGCAGGCTTTACCACAATCAGCAGCATCTTGTATGGCTCCAGCGCACGCACGGAATGGGGAGCGAGCTTGGGGATGACCAGGCTTTCTCCAGCGTGCAGTGTGTGCGGCGTGCCATTGACTACAATCTCTGCAGCACCTTCCAGTGCAAGAAGTAATGCGTCTCCGCCTGCTGCGTGACTTGACATTCCTTCCTCGGCATCGATGGCAAACAGTGTGATTTTGCAACTGGGCTGCTGGGAGAGGGTGAGGCTATTAACGGCGCCCGCATCAACTTGGACGAGATCTGAAAGCGTGAGCACTTTTTCCTTGTTGATGTTCTTAATGAGTTCGCTGCTCATGGGACTCCTTTCCGGAAGATCCTAATAGTTGGTCATTCCACGGTGAGCTGTAGGAGTTTGAAACCGGCAGAGGGGCTGGCGCCTTGAATAGCGTGCTGCACGCCTCGAGGAACTCCGATTGCCTCTCCGGTGGCAAGCTCTACTGCTTTGCCAGGCAGCGTAATGACAGCGGTGCCGTCGAGGCAGAGGTAAAGCGTGTCGCCAGCGTATTCCTCCTCGCTCACGCTTTCGCCGGCGGCAAAGGCAAACAGCGTGAGGCTGGTGCTGCCGAAGGTTGTGAACGATTTGCTTGAGACCTGCGCCGGATGGTATTGAACGAGGTCGGCGAGCTCAACGGCTTTGTCTGTGGGAAGATTACGTAGCATAGAAGCTCCTTTCATCATTCTGGGCTTGTTATGCCACGCTGAAGATTGAATTGTTGTTGTGGTTGCAACATATGACGTTATGTTGCGGACGATGAACTCACTAGTTTTTTCTTGCAACTGTG
>CADBRF010000012.1 GCA_902796975.1 uncultured Coriobacteriaceae bacterium | reverse complement strand
TTGGAGTCATCGCCGAGAATCATGGTCGCGAGAGCGTAGGCAAAGGGAATGGTGAGGCCAGCGTAGCCCGTGAACAGTGTTGGCGGGTGGATGGCCATCGCCCAGTGCTCGAGCAGGGGGTTGAGCCCGTAGAGGGCGCCCATCGCCGTGAGTGTGCCATCGGCGTCGACGAGCTGCTCGGGTGCGGGCGAGAAGGGGTTGTTGACGCTCGAGAAGAGGAGCAGGCCTTCGAAGGTGACGAGCACGAGAGCCGTGATTGCCAGAGCGAGGCTATCGACCTCCTCGAACTCCTTGCGGTTGCGGAAGACCACGAAGAAGCTGAAGAGGGAGATGAGCAGGCCCCAGAAGAGGAGCGAGCCCTGCCTGCCTGCCCAGAGGCCGGAAAGGGTATAGAACCAGGCAAGGCTGCTCGTCGAATTACTCCGGTACTCAACGACATAGAGAAGGCTGTTGTCTCCGCTGAAGAAGCAGTAGACAAGCAGAATACAGCTGATTGCCAAGGTTACGGTAATCCCCAGGCTGCCCCAGCGGGCGATGGCCGCGAGCCGGTCTGCCGAGGGGGACAGCTTGCGCAAGCCGAGTGTCGCCACGATGGAGAGGGCGGCGACAAGAATGGTGAGCCCAAACGCGATACCGAGCAGGACGTTTCCAAATACCGACATGTTCTATGCCTCCTCGGAATCAAGCGAAACGTCGGTGGCGATGAAGCGCCCTTCGGCGTTGAGCGAGCCCGTGAGGACGAGGCTCGTTCCATCGGAGATGTCCTCTGAGAGCGCGCCAGTCCACTCCACGGGAATGGTGGTGGCAGGGTCGCTCACGTCCTGGAGCTCGAAACGGGTCTCGCTGGTGGCTGCGGCAAGTGTGCCCTCCTTGACCTGACCCGAGATCTTGACGGGCTTGTCGACGATGGTATCGCCGTAGCTCAGCAGACGTCCAACGCCCAGAGCGTCGGTCGACGTCTCGTATTTAGAAGGGCACTTCGTGACGAGGTCGTTGCACATGAGCACGCCATCGTTGTTAATGGTGCCCTTGCAAATTGCCGTGACGCCGTTGCCAAAAGTAGCGGAAACACCCTGGTCGTAGCTCACGCCTAGAACCTGAGAGGGGTCATCTGGGTCTGAGATCTTGAAGTTGAGGACGTTGCCATCGATGGAATATGAATCGGTGACGACGGTGCCGGTCACCTGGACGCGTTTTCCCACTGCGCTCGGCTGAGCCGCCTCGGTGACAGTCATATCCTTGCTTGTGGTGCCCGCACCCACGAAGGCGATGGCGAGCAGAAGTACGATAACAATGACGCCGCCCACGACGGCGAAGCGTGTTTTCTTACGTTTGGGCATGCTTTGAGCTCCCTCCTTGTTAGAGTCACATGACAGTTTAGCGGGTTTTCATGTGTATGGCATTGACGCTATCTGGGGGTTCGCCCCGGGGGATACAAGTTTTACGGGACGAGGGCTTTCGGAGTAGAACGTCAACTGTAATCGAGTTCGCATTTTATATTTACCCGAGGTGAGCTGGGCTTTATCTAAATTAATTTTACCCTGATATAACAATATCTCCCTTGCCGGAATGGGCGCCAGTCTTTTATACTAATGATTGAATTTTCATGTGGTCGAAAAGGGTGTTTCGACTGCATGGCATGTAGGAATGTTGTCGTGTGAAGGGGAGATGGGATCATGCGAACAACAAAGAGCCGAAGGCTCATCAGCAGGAAGCTCGTTGCGGGATTCGTAGCAATCGCCGTAGTGGGCCTCGTTGCCGGCGCTGTGGGGTGCGCTGGCAAGCCCAATCCGGGCTATCCCACCCCAACCGCAGAAGCTCCTGCGGTAATGCCACAGCCTGATCAGTTTGGCATCGTCAAGGCAGAACAGTGGAAGGATATCTATCCCAACCAGTACAACTCGTATCTCAAGAACGCGGATAACGCGCCAATCTACGAGGAGTACACGGCCGAGGGCGTAGATGACACCACGTCTGCTCTGTACGAGGGCTATACACCCAAGCCAAACGATAAGGCAGACTACACGCACGACCTCTATCCCGAGATTCAGACTCTGGGCAAGGGCTACGGCTACGCTAAGTACTACACCGAGCCTGCAAGCCACGTCTACTCTCTCTGGACGGTCACGCACAACGGCCGAGTTGGCGATGGTTCCAAGACCAAGACCGGCTGCATCACCTGCAAGACGCCGCAGTTCTCCAAGGACGTAGACGCTGAGGGCAACGAGATCTTCTCAAAGCCCTTCAACGACTACATCTATAAGTACGACGAGAACATCTCTTGCGCTTCCTGCCACGGTAACGACCCGACCACGCTCAGAGTCGACCGCGCTGGCTGGACGGTTGCCATGGGCGACGATGCAGACAAGTACTCGCTGCAGGGCCAGGTTTGCGGCCAGTGCCATTGCGACTACTCGATGGATCCTGTGACCAGTGTTCCCACCAGCCCGTATGATGGCGTTGCCTCCATGGTACCCGACAAGGCTCTCCAGTGGTACGACGACCACAATTACGTTGACTGGACCTACGAGACCACCGGCGCAAAGATGATTGCAGTTCGTCATGCCGAGTACGAGTTCAACTACGGCGGCGAGGGCAACCATATGACCAACATGGGCTACGACTGCAACGATTGCCATATGCCCGCCACCTTCGCTGAAGATGGCACCGCCTACAGCGATCATAACTGGCAGAGCCCGCTCGACAACGAAGACCTTATCAAGCGCGACTGCTCCACCTGCCACAAGGACATCAAGGCTGAGGTCAAAGCCTGGCAGGACGAGCTCGATGGTCGTGACCATCAGGATGGCCTCCGCTGCGAGAAGTTCGTCCACAACTTCGAAGATGCCATCGCTAAGGGCACCCTCACGGACGAGCAGACCTCTCGCCTCCAGTACATCCAGCGCGCAGCCACCTATTATTGGAACTTCGTCGGTGCTGAGAACAGCGAAGGTGCACACAACCCGCAGCTCGTTCGCGACACGCTGAGCAAGTGCGAAGCCCTCCTCGACGAGGCAGATGGCATTCTTGGTGTTTCCTCCGTCGTGGAATCCTAGCGGCAACGAGGTGACCAGCAATGAGTGAAGAGGACAAGAGCGCGATGCCTGATAAAGTTCAGAAAGATGCTGCAGACGCCGATATTGTCGATGAAGCCGTAGAGGCTCCCGTTGGCAAGGAAGCTGTTCTTGATGCAGCTCAGGCAATTGCGAGCAAGGAAATAGAAAACAAGGGTGCACCCATCGGCGATGGCAAGCACGGCAAGAAGAAGCACAAGAAGGCCAACCGCAAGCACCTTGCCATTGCGGCCATTGTCATCATTGCGATTGTTGCCGTTGGCGGCGGCGTGATGCTCAAGTGGCACGAGCAGCCCTCCTTCTGCTCGACCTTCTGCCACATTGAGAACACCTATGTCGCTAACTATTCACAGGAACAGGGTGTGGTCGGTACAGATAAATATGGCAACACGGTCTCTAACACTAATGCCATGCTGTGCATCCTCCACAAGCACACCAATGCAACGGCAAAGCCCGAGATTGTGTGCGTGGACTGCCATACTCCTCCGGTGACTGAGCTCATGGGCGACGGTGTTACCTACGTGAGCGGCAACTACTATATCCCGCGCTACGAGCGCAGTGCTTCGAAGATGCAGGCCAGTGCCCATAAAGACGGCACGACCTTCTGCGTGAATCCCAACTGCCATGCGTATCTGCTTGGGCAGGACGGTCTCGTCGACCGCGACAAGCTTGAGCAGACCACTTCCAAGATGGCATTCAACCCCCATGCGCAGCATCACGAGGCTCAGGAGATGGAGTGCACGGTTTGCCATAAGGGCCATCGTGCATCCGTCCTGATGTGCACTTCCTGCCATGAGCACGAGAACGTCGAAGTGCCCGATGGCTGGCTGACGGCGCAGGAGAGCAAGGAGCTCATGGACAAGACCTTCTAAAGTCCGCGAGCTATAGATAGTTATTGAAAGAGGCGTGCGCCGGGCTCGGTGCACGCCTCTATTGCGCTGTTTGGTGAGCACGTTACCTTGAAAGATGTATGCGGCTCAAACGCGCAGAGTAGAATAGGAACGCAATTTGTGTATACATGCAAAAGGAGATTGATTGATGGACGAGACGCCAGAAACCGATACGTTGGACGAGGAACCCGATGCCTTTGCTTTTGGCAACTTAGGCGACCGCGCCCTGGCTCTCTCCGAGTCTTTCGATGAACATGCGAGTGCAGAGAAAGTGCGCGAGGCCGCGTTCGAGAGCTTTCTCGAGTGGGCAGAGGAGCGCAATATCCAGCTTTGGGACCATCAGGAAGAAGCCGCCCTTGCGCTGGCTGCAGGAGAGCACGTCATTCTCGGTACGCCCACGGGCTCGGGCAAGTCTATGGTGGCGCTTGCCATGCACTTCATGGCGCTCGCCTGCGGCAGGAGGTCCTACTATACCGCTCCCATCAAGGCGCTGGTCAGCGAGAAGTTCTTCAATCTTGTTGACCTCTTCGGGCGCGATTATGTGGGTATGATCACGGGAGATTCCCACATCAACCCCGATGCTCTCATCATCTGCTGTACCGAGGAGATTCTCGCCAACCAGGCCTTGCGCGAGGGGGAGAAGGCAGAAGTCGATTGCGTGGCAATGGACGAGTTCCACTACTATGCGGACCCCGACCGCGGATGGGCCTGGCAGGTTCCCCTGCTCACGCTCCCCAAGACCCAGTTCCTGCTCATGAGCGCCACTTTGGGAGACGTCACCGCTATCAAGGACAAGCTCGTGGAAATGACGGGTGCCGAGGTAGAGCTTGTCACTAACGCGCCCAGGCCCGTTCCTCTTTCCTACGAATACGTTGACACAGCTTTGGAGGGGACGGTTGAAATCGCCCTCCGTGAAGGTGATGCGCCGCTCTATATCGTGCACTTTTCCCAGGATGCAGCGCTGGCAACTGCCCAGTCGCTTGCCAGCTATGGTGTCTCCACCAAAGAACAACGCGAGGCGATTAAAGACGCAATCAAGGGAGTGAACTTCCAGACTGCCTTCGGCAAGATTCTCAAGCGAATACTGGGCATGGGTGTGGGTGTCCACCATGCCGGCATGTTGCCCCGCTATCGTCTGCTCGTGGAAAAGCTCGCCCAACGTGGTCTGCTCCCGGTCATCTGCGGCACGGATACCCTGGGTGTTGGCATTAACGTCCCCATCCACACCGTCATTCTCACGGGGCTCACCAAGTATGATGGCCACCGCCAGCGCCGTCTACGTGCCCGTGAATTCCACCAGATTGCCGGCCGCGCTGGTCGTGCTGGCTTCGATACCGAAGGGCTCGTGCTCGTAGAGGCGCCGGAGCATGAGATTGAAAACGCCCGCGCCCTGGCAAAGGCAGGGGGAGACCCGAAGAAGGCGCGCAAGATAAAGAAGAAGAAACCGCCTGAGGGCTTTGTCTCCTGGAGCAAGCCGACCTTCGAGAAGCTCGTCGCGAGCGAGCCAGAAGCGCTTAAGCCGCGTCTTGAAATCACCCATTCTATGGTGCTCGCCGAGGTAGAGCAGGGCGGGGATGCCCGCGTACGCGTGAATAAACTTATCTCGGACTCTTCGCAAACAGATGAGGAAAAGGCTCAGCTCGTCATTCGCGCTGCGGAGATTTTCACCACTCTCATCAATGCGGGCGTGGTGCAGGTGGAAACCCTCGAAGATGGGACGCAATCCTACTCCACCACCATTGACTTGCCAGAGGATTTCGCCCTCGACCAGCCACTTTCTCCCTTCCTGCTCGCGGCACTCGAGCTGCTCGATCCAGAGAGCGAGACCTACGACCTCGACCTCATCTCCATGGTCGAGGCGACGCTGGACGATCCTCGCCAGATATTGCGGGTCCAGGAGAAACGCGAGCGTGACCGGGCCATGGCGGAGATGAAGGCTGACGGCATCGAATACGATGAGCGCATGGAGCGCCTGCAAGAAGTCACCTATCCCAAGCCTTTGGAAGACCTGCTGGAAACGGCTTTCGATTCCTACTGCAAGGAAGTTCCCTGGGCGCGGGATTATCGTCTGAGCCCCAAATCTGTCTTGCGCGACATGCTCGAGACGGCATCGGATTTCAAGGGCTATATATCAGGCTACGGCATTGCCAAGAGCGAGGGACTCCTGCTCCGTTATCTTTCGGATGCCTACCGGGTGCTCGCCCGCACGATTCCGCCTGAGAAGCTCACGGATGGTCTCCGCGACATCATATCCTGGCTCGGCCTCGTTGTGCGTTCCACGGACTCCAGTTTGGTGGACGAGTGGGAGGCAGCAGGGGAGATTCCCGAAATCGCACCGCCGCAAGCGAAAGATGCCGTGGTCAAGGACCGTCGTGCGCTTACCGTGCTCGTCCGCAATGCGCTCTTCGCACGCGTACGTCTGGCGAGCTTGGACGACCCGCGCCGCCTGGGAGATCTGGATGGCGAGTGGGGCTATGGCGAGCGTGCATGGGGCAATGTGCTCGACGAATACTACGAACAGCACGAGAGTATTCTCATCGATGCCGACGCGCGTTCTTCGGCCTATCTGACCATCGACGAGAGCGACGAAGAGAGCGCCCACGTCTGGCATGTCCACCAGATCTTCAGCGATCCGGAAGGCGACCACGACTTTGGCATCACGGGAGACGTTGACCTCGACGCGACGCAGGATTCGGGCGAAGTCGTCTTCCTCAACTATCGAGTTGGCGAATACGAAGCGTAAGCTCTGACGCTAGAGCGAAGCGAGCACCTCGGCTTCGGGCTTGGTGGCGAAGAATGAGGTCGTATGCTCGGGGCTCACGGACCTACCCATATGCACGTCGGGGCCGTTCATATAGAGTTCGCCGATGCAGTAGACCTGGTAGTTGAGCGGGACGATGTTCTCGACCAGCCGGTAGCCGCGGAAGGTGCCCTGGGTGTTCTGAGAGCCACCAGTCATGTCCTGCGAGGCAAGAGAGCCAAGCAGTGCGCCGAGCGTCATGCCAACGAGCACATCCGCGCCGTCGTTGTCATGTGGCCTGGGAGCGCCGGGGCCACCTGGAACGCCAAAAGGTGCACCGCCCATCGGGTTTCCGCCGCCCAGGAAACTGTCGAGACCGGGGATGCCATCGTGGGGCATGCCGCCGTGGGGGCCACCATAGCCGCCGCCAAAGCCGCGGTAATCGCCGAATCCACCGCCGCCGAATCCGCCGCCGCCATCCCAGAAGGGGCCATGGCCGCCTTCGTAGGACCGAGTAGCGCCACGCTGTGCGCCGGTCACGCTTCCGACCTGCGCGTATGATGTTACGTCGCATGCGCCAGCAGCTCCTGCAAACGCGAGTGCGGGCTTGGGTGCTAGGGCAATAAGGCCGTTACTGAGGCGGTTCTGGACTTTGCGAAGCGATGTTCCCAGATGGTGGAGCAGGTTGCCTGTTGCAGTGACAACTCCCTGCCCAATGGTGTGGGCGTGAGCTACTGCTGCCATGGCGGTCGCAGAAGAGTCGGGGCGGGAGTTCGCTTGGAAGGCCTTGGCAAAATTGGAGGTTGGGCCCTCTATGTGGTTGCAGGAATTGACGAGCAAAGTGTTGGTTCCAAAGCTTTCGAGGTCTAGGTAGATGGGGGTTTCGGTCGTGCCATCCGAGAACCAGAAGGGGTCGACCGACTTCTCCTGCGCTACCAGTGTTTCGGTTTCCATCCCGTTGATATCTTCCACGCGGTAGCAGCGCACGTCGTAGTAGGCGACCTTGCGGTTGCTGTAGGGTGCGGTGACGCCGCCGCTTGCCTGGGTCTTGCCCACGAGCTCGCAGTACTGCCGGTA
>CADBRF010000011.1 GCA_902796975.1 uncultured Coriobacteriaceae bacterium | reverse complement strand
GGCTCTGGAGGGCTTTCGCATAACTTTGCAATGAAAAAGGCCAGGCAGCATACACGCTGCCTGGCCTCTGCATTTCTTGGAGCGGGTGACGGGATTCGAACCCGCGGATACTAGCTTGGGAAGCTAGGGCCTTACCACTTGGCGACACCCGCGCATGTGTGACGGCATTTTAGCATAAGAAACGCCGTGTCGAATGCGCTTTCTCCGAGTGACCTTACGCCAGAAGCTTTTCAATAGCCACGAGGCGCACGCAAATCGTGAAGAGCTGGGCTGCAAGCTCGAGATCTTCGAGCGAGGGATAGCTGGGGGCGATGCGGATATTCGAATCATGCGGGTCCTTGCCATAGGGCCAGGTCGCGCCGGCGCCCGTCAGCTTGACACCAGCCTGAGCCGCGCGGGCAACAATCTCTTTTGCCGTTCCCTCCGGCCCTTCGAAGCTGATGAAGTAGCCACCATGGGGGCGTGTCCAGGTTGCAATGCCCGTGTCACCCAGATCGTTCTCAAGCCTCGTGAGCACGGCCTCGAACCGGGGGCGGAGGAACTGGGCATGTTTTGCCATATGCTCCTGGATGCCGGCGGCATCGCGGAGGAACTCCACGTGGCGAAGCTGGTTGAGCTTGTCATAGCCGATGGTCTGCGGGCCCATGGATTCGAGCAGCCAGGAAATATTGCTTTCGCTTGCTGCAACTGCCGAGATGCCCGCGCCCGGGAAGGTGATCTTGGAAGTGGAGCAGAACTCGAAGACGCGGTCGGGGTTGCCTGCCTGTTCACACGCGTCGATGATGTTGTCAACGCGGTCGCGTCGGGCTTCGTCATCTGGGTAGATGTCGTGGACGCAGTAGGCGTTGTCCCAGAAAATGCGGAAATCAGGAGCAGCCGTCTTGAGCGCTGCGAGACGCTGCACGGTCTCGCGGGAATACGTGGCACCCGTGGGGTTGGAGTACTGGGGCACGCACCAGATGCCCTTGATGGCCGGGTCATCCGCCACAAGCTTTTCGATGGCATCCATGTCGGGGCCATCTTCGCCCATCTGAACAGGAATCATCTCGATGCCAAAATGCTCGCAGATGCGGAAGTGGCGGTCGTAGCCGGGGGCGGGGCAGAGAAACTTGACCGTATCGAGCTTGCACCAGGGGGTCTGTCCTGCTGCGCCTTCGAGCTCGAAGCGGGCGACGAGATCGTACTCGATATTGAGGCTTGCGTTGCCGCAGACGATGACTTGGTTTGGTTTGCAGCCGAGCATCTCTGCCATGAGACGACGGGCTTCGGGCAAGCCGGCAAGCACGCCATAGTTGCGGCAGTCGGTTCCGTCTTCTGCTGTGCAATCGCTGGAAGAGGTGAGGATATCGAGCATGGGCATGGAGAGCGCGAGCTGCTCGGAACCGGGTTTGCCTCGGGCCATATTTAGGTCTAGACCCTTGGCGGCGAACTGGTCATATTCCTGCTGGAGTTTGTCGTGGAGCTCCTTGAGCTCGGCGGACGCCATATCTGCATAACGCTTCATCACGTGTTGCTCCCCTCTCGTCTGGTGACACGGGCGAGCACCCTGCGTGCGCGTCTGTGTGGATACTCTTTCAGTATAAGCGTGCAGCCATATTTGCTTCTAAAGATGCTGTCTGCGATTTGACGAAAGAGCGGCTCCGGAGGGCTATTGTTTGCGTGCGTATAATGCGAGGCGGCATTACGGCGAAAGTTGAGCAACTGAAGGGAGGGGCAGTTTGGAGCTGGAAACTGCTGCGGCAAGCGCAGAGGCACCATACATAGAGTTTCAACATGTTGGGTTTTCATATTCCAACGGCATCAAAGCGCTGCATGACCTCTCCTTTACGGTGAAGGAAGGCGAGTCTCTGGCCGTGCTCGGTGCCAACGGTTCGGGTAAATCTACGCTGGTCCGGCTGATCGACGCGCTGATTTCTCCGGACGAGGGCGATGTCTTCGTGCGGGGGTTGAACACGCGCGAGGAGAAAAACCGGTTCGCAATCCGTTCTGTCATTGGCATGGTGTTCCAAAATCCCGAAGACCAGTCGGTTGCATCCGTGGTCATTGACGACATCGCCTTTGGCCCGGAGAACCTGGGGCTGGAACCGGCTGAAATTCGTTCGCGAGCCGAAAAAGCGCTCAGTCAAGTTGGCATGATTTCCCGGGAAAACGATGAAGTTGCCATGCTCTCCGGAGGCCAGCAGCAGCTTGTCGCGATTGCCGGGGCGCTCGCGATGGAACCGAGGGTGCTCGTGCTCGATGAGGCGACTTCCATGCTTGATCCGCAGGGAAGGGCGCAGGTCAATCGCCTGATTTCGAGCTGTCATGAGCGAGGTATGACCATTGTGAACGCCACGCACAGCGCCGATGAAGCACTGCAGGCGGACCGTCTCATCGTTCTTTCTCATGGCGAGCTCGTGTGCGAGGGGACTCCTGCCGAAGTGCTCTCTGACCCGGCGATGGTTCGTGCATGGGGAATTGAACCCTCGTTTGCAGCGGATTTGGCAGGTCGCCTCAGGCAGCGGGGCCTGCAGGTGGGTTTAACGGCAGAAGAAGGGACGCTCGAGGCAGATCTCTTGAACCTGCTCTCCGACGCTGCGACGGGGAGTGTCGACCGCTGATGACCCTCGAATTTCACGATGTGACATATACCTATGACGGGGCTACGAATGCTCTCGCACATGTGAGCTTTTCGCTCGAACCTGGCAAGGCGCTCGGTGTGGTGGGCAAAACGGGTTCGGGCAAATCCACGCTCGCCCAGCTTGCCGACGGTCTCCTCATGCCCAGCTCAGGCGAAGTGCGCTTGGATGGTGCTACCAGCGCAGAGCTCCGCGGGGGAATGCAGAGGCGGGTGGGGCTCGTCTTTCAGCATCCTGAGCTGCAGCTCTTCGCTGCAACGCTGACAGAGGACGTGGCTTTTGGCCTTCACAACGTGGGAGTTGCACAAGGCGAAATCGAAGGACGCTGTTCCGAGGCGCTCAATCTGGTGGGTCTCCGGGCGGATGAATTCGCTTCGAGAAGTCCCTTTGAACTCTCTGGTGGTGAGCAACGCAAGGCAGCCCTTGCTGGGGTGCTCGCTCTACACCCGGAAGTGCTTGTGCTTGACGAGCCGACGGCTGGAGTGGATGCCGCGGGCGTGAGAGACATAGAGGTGCTGTTCAAACGTCTGCTCGCGCGTGGCACTGCTCTCATCATCATTTCCCACAGCATGGAACTTGTGGCCGATATCTGCTCGCGTGCTATCGTTCTGGACCAGGGCAGATGCGCGCTTGCCGGTACGCCCGAGAAGGTTCTAGCCCCAGACAATGTTGACGTGTTGCAGAGACTGAATGTTGATATTCCGCAGGCAACCCGATTTGCCGCGAAGCTTCAGGGAAAGGGTTTTGTCTTCGAAGAGCCTGTTCTCACGATGGACAACCTTGCAGATCAGCTTGCTCGGCAGTTGAGCCGGCCTGCTTCCGGCACTCGCCTTTCAGATGAGGAGCCTCAGGCATGACCGCTGTGACGTATTCCAAAGGCAGACTCTATATCCTCGTTGCCATCATGGGTTTTTGTGGCGCAAGCTGTCGCTACCTGCTTGAAGTGGTGTTTCCCACCAGCGGATTGCCGGTCGCAACCCTCTGTATCAATATCGTCGGTTGCTTTGTGATGGAAATCGTCAACCTCTTCCTCGTGCGCCGCACCCATGCTCCACGGGAGCTCGCCCGGGCAGTGGGCATCGGGTTCGTTGGGTCGTTCACCACCCTCGCCGCCTTCTCGACGGAATCCATCAGTCTCATCCAGGCAGGCGAGCTCGGTCTGGCCGCTTTCTACGTGCTAGTTACGCTTGTCGCAACCGTTGTCGCAACGCTTGCGGGGCGTGGCACCGTCGTCGTGCTCGACCGCCACCGACTCAAGCGCCTGCGTGAGGAGATCCGGGAGCGCCATGAGGTGGCGATGCGCAAATGAGCCTCATCTCGCTCGTTGCCGTCGGCTGTGGGGGAGCGCTCGGGGCGCTTTCTCGGTGCATTCTCGGCACGGCAATCCAGAACCGTCTGCTCAGCTCGTTTCCATGGGGCACGCTCATCGTTAACGTCCTCTCCTGTTTCTTTGCGGGCTGTTTTCTGTGGCTCTCGCTCGATAACCTCTTCGGGCTCATGGCGACCATGGGGTTTCTTGGGGGCTTCTCAACGCTCTCGACGGTCAATTTCGAATCCGTGGAATTCGCCTTCCATGGCCATACGGTCAAGGGCGTTGTCAACATGGCAACCACGTATATCTGCGCTTTCGCTTCGGCATCGTTGGGCTTTTTGGTGATGAGCATGCTCGCGTAGCATGCACGTTGTGGGGCCGGCGAGGGTCAGCTTTGGCGCCGGTGCCCTGCTCGTTTTGGTTACGGTTTTCTGATGAAATGCCCGGTTTGCATTTTGAGCGAAAATACATGGTAGAGTTAGCGGAGTCAGAACCAGTTTGAGAGGCGATTGCCATGTCACAGATTTCACCCAAGCTCGACGCGCTTTCGGTGCGCGTTCTTGATACCGCGCTCGATATTCTTGCGGAGACGGGGGATATGCCCGTGCTCGTGGGCGTCAACGACGACGAAGAGTTCACGTCGTTTGAAGACGATACCCCCGATGGCTGCTATCGTGCCGCCCGAGACCATGTGCGCTCTCTGGGCAAGAAGTGCAAGCGTTACGTCATCTGCTATACCGGCATCGTCCAGGAGGATCCCAAGAAAAAGGGTGAGCCCGCGGTCTTTTTCGAGTTCGGCGAGCGCGGAATGGACCATGCCTGGAGCGGCTATATGCTCTATCGTCTCGTCAATGGCGATGTCGAGACAACAGATCCCCAGCCGGCCGGTGCAGAGGAACTCCTGCTTCGTTAACCTTGCGTATGAGATGGCTGGGCTGATGCGGAGCCGTCGCGCACGCCCATTCCTAAGCGCGTGAACCGCTTGCAACGTCCTGCGGCTACAAGGCTCGCGGGGCGTTCGCATTTGGAGGAGCTTCCCATCGCGGCAACGCTCGGCTCGTTTCGCGGTCTCGCCCTTTTCAGCATGACTCTGCGTGTTACTCTAAGAAATTGTTGCTTTTATCAGTGCCCCTATTGGACGAGCCATCCGAATGTGTTCGCAGTTGCAGGGGCTTTCACAGAGAGTTAGAGGACCCGCGGGTATGCTTCAAGAGAACATTCGCAATATTGCCATCATCGCGCACGTCGACCATGGCAAAACCACCCTGGTCGATCGTCTGCTCCAGACTGCAGGCGTCTTCCGCGAGAATCAGAAAGTCGAAGAACGCGTTCTCGATTCCAACGACCAGGAGCGCGAGCGAGGCATCACGATTCTCTCCAAGAACATCTCCATTCGCTACAAGGGCGTAAAGATTAATGTCATCGACACTCCTGGCCACGCGGATTTCGGTGGCGAGGTAGAGCGCGTTCTCAAGATGGCAGACGGCACCCTCCTGCTCGTCGACGCCTTCGAAGGCCCCATGCCACAGACCCGTTTCGTGCTGCAAAAAGCCATCGAGCTGGGCCTTAAGCCCATTGTGGTCATCAACAAAGT
>CADBRF010000010.1 GCA_902796975.1 uncultured Coriobacteriaceae bacterium | reverse complement strand
GTGCCTGCCGCGCGCGAATTCGAACATTTCTGTCAGCGCGCCTGACTCCTTTATGGACCACAACGAGGTCACAAAGCGCCTGGGTGTCGAGTTCCGTTATCTGAACATGCATGAATTCCTCGACCAGACGCAAATGGTAGACCCTTCTACCAACCCCACGCTTCCCGGACGCAAATGCGACAACATCAACGAACAGGATGCTGTAGAGATTGAGAAGATAGCAAAAGAGCTCATTGACGGTGCGGAAGTCTGCGATATTGATGAGAAGTTCGTTTTCAACTCCGTCAAGGCAAACTATCTTGCGCGCAAGCTCATGGCAAAGCTCGATTGCAACGCCTTCACCGCGCCTTGCCCTGACATGTGCGCGACACGCCGCCTGAACCAGGAGCAGTTCACACTGTGTCTCAACCACTCGCTGAACAACGAATGCGGCATCTGCTCGGCTTGCGAATACGACGTGTCGGCGCTCGTCTCCATGGTCGTGCTGTCGAACCTCTCCTTCTCCGCTCCGTATATGGGCAATACGTCGCTCGGCAAACGCAACGCCCATGACAAGCTCGCCGGATCCCCGCTGCTCAGGAAGGACAAAGAGGGATTCGAGAAGCTCTCTGAAGAGTTGGGTGAGACTGGCGGTATTGGGTACACGTTCCATGCGGTTCCCAACCGCAAGCTCAAGGGTTTCGATGCCGAGGAATCTGTCTACCAACTGCGCCCGTTCGCGATGGATGGCCGCTGGGGCGCCACTATCCGCTATGACTTCAGCAAAGACGCAGGCCAGGTAGTCACGATGTGCCGTTTCGACCCCACGTGCTCCAAGCTGTTCGTCGCACGAGGCGAAATCGTTGGTGGCATCGGTTACGAGACGGAGAACTGCACGGAAGGTGTCTTCTTCAAGGTCTCCGACGGCGAGAAGTTCTTCAAGGGCTCCCTGCAGGTCGGCAACCACATCCCGCTTGTCTATGGCGATGTGTATGACCTGACTGTTGACTTCGCAAAGCTCATGGGACTTGAAGTTATCGAGTGCGCGTAGATGGCTCGCAAGTTTGATTTGCCAGGTGGATGCCATGTGTCCGATGACATCCACCTTGAATTCACACTAGTAAAGAATGTCCCTTGTCAAAAGGGGCGCCAGCAGAAAAAGAAAGGCTAAAGACATGATTGAAAGCGCGAAAGACATCAAGTTGAATGTTCTGCCGCTGGAGCTCTTCTGCGAGCACCTGTATTACTACGAGGGCCCCTGCCGTTTCGGCAGTGGCGAGGCGTTGGAGCCAGGATACGACGCCGTGGCATTTGCCCCGCGTGCGAAGGCGTTTGTCGAGTCCATCAAGGAGCATGTCCCCGCGGGTGTGAATGTCATGGATCCGGTGCTGTTCCATCGCACGGATGATTGGGACGAGCCGGAAGAGCAGTGGCGTGCCATGGAAGATGCCGTCAACCAGGCAGATGTCGTCGTTCCCATGGCAGGCGCCGGCGTTCAAGATCTCGTGCTGAAGTTCGTGCTGAGATTCAAGAAGGATATCTGCTACTGCCCCGCGTCCGGCCAGTTCAATGTCCCCGATGTGACCGCCGGTATCGCAGCGCGTCACCTGGATATCAAGTGCTATTCCGAATACGAGTGGGAAGATTTCAACCTGCGCATGACGGCTTTGCGCGCGAGGAAGGTCCTTGCCAATACTAAATACCTGCTCGTGACTCGTTTTGATGCTGCGACGTCCGTGAGCCGCCCAGACTCTTTTCTGAGCCTCGATCTGGTCACGCAGCGTCTAGGGACGCGTTTCCATGTGGTGAATCTTCATGAGTTTATGGACTGCATGAAGGAGGCGACCCCCGAGGGCAACTATACAACTCCTGGCCGCAAGACCCCCAATATCGATGCGGATGATTTGGCGCTTGCGGAGAAGATTTGCGATGAGCTCATCGAGGGTGCAGAGGAAGTCCGCATGACTAAAGAGCTCATGATGCCTTCCATCATCGCGTATGTGACCACGCTCAAGTTCATGGACCGGTTCGATTGCAACGCCTTCTCCATCCCCTGCCCGGATATGTGCTCGACGCGCCGTATCAACCAGGAAAAGTTCACCATGTGCTTCACCCATGCACGCAACATGGAAAACGGCATTCCGTCCGCATGCGAGTATGACTTGCCTGCAGCCCTTTCCCAGCAGGCGCTGATCGCCGTCTCCGGCATGAGCCCCTACATGGGCAACACCTGCCCCATCCCGAAGGTGAATGGCGAATTCAAGCAGGTCTTCGGGGCGACGAAGGAGAGCCTTGCTGAGCTTGCCAAGGATCCCGCAAATGACGGCACCCTGTGGATGACGCAGCATTCCGTGGCTCATCGCCATCTGCCCAACCCCAACGAACTGGCACCGTACAGCATCGCGCCCTTCGCATATGACCAGAAATTCGGTGTCACGATGCGCTACGACTTCAGCCGTGACAAGGGCAAGACGATCACCCTCTGCAAGTTCTCGCCGGATGTGAGCAAGATGTTCATTGCGAAGGCCGAGATTATCGGTGGAAGCGGTTATGATCGGGAGAACTGCACGCAGCTGGTGTTCTACCGTCTGAAAGATTCGAAGAAGGCACACTACGCCCAGTGCTTCGTGGGCATTCATGTCGCCTTGGTCTACGGCGACTACACCAAGGAGCTTATCGCTCTCGCGGATGCCATCGGTGCTGAAGCCATGTACGTCGAGTAAAGCATAGCGGATCCGCTCGTCGAGGAGAGCAAACCATGTCGCTGAAAGAAATACAGGCTAGAGATGCTCAGGCGCAGGCAGAGATTGATGCGATTCTCTCGCGGAAACCGCTTACGTATTCGTTTTTCAGCGAGCGCATTCACGCGTTTGTCATGAGAAAGTTCCTCCTCAACAGGGCGGATCTGAACAGCTCCGATGATCTGACCGAGCTAGCAACCATAAGCCTCTCGAAAACCATGAAGCTTTCCCCTGAGCTCATTGCCGAATATCAGGCAGGGGAGAACTGTGAAGGTGCCACGTCGACCGATGTCAAGCGCACCCTGCTCATCGTGAAAATTCAGAAGAGCTTGGGCGTGAAGCTCACACTCGAGGAGCTCATGCGGGTCAAGACCGTTGAAGATCTCACGCGGGAGCTCTGGCCGCATCTAGATGTCGAGAGGGAACCAACCGAGACGGATGAGGCGGCTGCAGGAAGCTCCGGGGATAATTCGAGTGGGGAGTCGTCAATTGACAAGCAGCAGGACGATATCGTCAGAAGATTCCAGTCAATTGGCGACCCACTCTCCCAATACGAGTATCTCATCGAGTTCGCAAGCAAGCTTGAACCCATGGATGAGAACTCGAAGACGGATGAAAACCTGGTGAAAGGATGCCAATCAAAGGCATGGCTCTCTCTCGAAAATCGCGACGGGTTCCTTCGCATGCAGGCGGCATCGGATACGCTCATCATTCGTGGCGTACTCTATCTGCTCAGAGAGGTTCTGGATGGCAAGCCTCTCCAGGATGTAGCAGCAGCGACTATTTATTTCCCCGAGAAAGCCGATATCGTGGCGACCTTCTCCAGCTCGAGACGAAGCGGGGTCAAATCGCTTATCGCGACAATCCAAGATTTCGCTCGGAAGCAGGTCGAGAGCTGACCTATGCTTCGTGACCGTCTATCGAGCTGGTGCCATTGGTCTTGCTTTGGAGGCGCATCTGCTTATTCGGCACCGATGAGCCGGTCGAGACTGTAGATGATCATAAAGGCGTTTCGGCATTCGTACTTGTCGAAATCGATGCCATATGTGCGCTTGATTCGGTCGATGCGGTTAACAACTGTGTTTCGGTGGACTCCCATTATCGAAGCCGTGTGACTTATGTTCCGCTCGTTTTCGAGATAGACACGCACAAGCTCATAGTCGTTTGTGTGGTGTGCTTGGTCCGCTTCGAGCAGCTCTCGATTGATGCTATTGCGCATGCAGAAGCGCGTGAAGTCAATATCCCGCTCGCGGTTTGCAACTACGTAATCGAACAGCACATCAATAAAGTGCACGAAATCGGGGCCAGAGTTACGCGAATGCGCTGTGTCTTCCCTCGCTTCGCTCTCGCGTCGATAACGGGTGGCGATTGCATTCTGCTGAGCTGCAAAATGTACTTCTTTTAAATCGTGAAAGAACGAAGAGGCGCCTACCAGCGCGGGCGTGTTCTTGCACACATCCTCAATCGTGTATCGCACTCTCTCGTTGACTTTCCGAATTTCTCCGGGGCTGGCGTGCACGAGGAGATGTAGAGACTTCTTCTCGAGCAGCATGAGGTACTCCGGGGAGCCGAAATCGAACTTCATGGCGAGATTGGCGATAGAGTTGTCGTCTTGCGTCGTCTCAATAGTGAAAAGGCGAAATCGCTCATCTGGGGATATCTGGAGCAGCTGCATCTGCAGGTTGATATAGGCCAGAGAGTAGCGCTTTCCTTCAATGAGGTGAGAGAGAAGGGCAGAACCCTGCGTGCGAAGTGCGGGAACATCGCCTTGCAGACTCGCCATCGACCTGACCTTTCCCACCACTATGTCGAAGAGGTCGATTAGCGCCTGCGTGCAGGGTATCCTATTGCAGCTCATGACAAGCTGCATGAGGTACTCGCCGTTCTGCCTGATAACATGTGTGACAACGGGATACTTAGTGATGCCCCTATCCACCGCTGTGCTCTGTGCTGGTGCTTTCGCATTCCAACGCGCGATCAGACCCGCATCCCGAAAGCGCTGAACGGTCTCTTCATCATGAAAACCGTTGGCAACAAATTGATTTGTTATGGGATCGTCGATAGTGAGGCTGCTTGTATAGGCGACAAGCCGGAAGGCGGAATCCGTCAGCGTCATATAGTTGCCCAGAACGGGCACGGCGCATTCAAGCAGGTCCCTATAGGTACCCCTCATGATAATTATCTCGTCCATCGCAGCATTCCAATTCATGAGTGAGACAATCTCGGACTGAGCTACGAGACTAAATTCCTCGACGTCTTTCTCGGTTAATACTGCGAGAACATTCTCCAGGGCGCGCAAGGAGTCGAACTGCTTGTTTGTTTTGCACAAGACAATTCCGCGGAAATTTGAGGCTAATGACGAATAGCTGTCGAAATCTGCGACGAGGAGAATGCTGTCGTCTGAGACTGCCTGGATTGGAATGGAACACGGCATCAGCCAAGTGAACGAGCGAGGAGAGAAATGCGTCTCGGCGATACGTTTGACATGCTGTTCCATGACGGACGCGAAAATCGGAATGGTAATCGAGAAGCTCATAATTCACCGATCGTTAGACAAAATGCACAAAACCTACTGGAGATTATACAGACAGTTCGAGTGAAGATGCCGGGCTTGCTCTGGAGCTCTATGAAAGACGCCGTCTTCTCGAGAGAAGACGGCGTCTTGAGCGTGCTGGTGGAGAACCTATTTATGGTAGTAGCTGCTCATCTCGTAGACGGGCTCGCAGCAGACGTTGATGCCGAGCTTCTTATAGATGTTGGCGTCTGCCGAGGAGATGATGACGGAAAAGAAGGCGTCGCATCCGCGCAGGTCTCCCGTATGGGCCATGATTTCCTCTGCCTTGGGGTTGAGCGTCGTGGAGATGGAGAGGGCTACAAGCGTCTCGTCGGAGTGAAGGCGGGGGTTGCGGCTTCCCAGGTGCGCGGTTTTGAGGTGACAGATGGGTTCGATGACCTCATCGCTGATGACGTCTACGTCTCCCGTGCCGGCAAGGTACTTGAGTGCGTTGATGAGCAGGGACGATGCGGTTCCGAGCAAGGTCGAGGTCTTGCCGGTGATAATGGTGCCATCGGGCATGCGCATGGCTCCCGCCGGACCGCCTGTCATTTCCGCCTTGAGCATTGCCTCCGTGCGGAGAGGCCATGCCATTGCATCTGCGCCAACCTGACTGAGTAGGCTCTTAATCTTGAGAAGTTGCTCTTCGCCTGTGCCAGTGCGGCGCACGTCGACTGCTGTGCGGAAGTAGCGCCTGACAATCTCATTTTTTGCAGCTTCCCGGCACGCCTCGTCATTGCAAATGGCGTTGCCAGCCATGTTGACACCCATATCGGTTGGCGATTGGTAGGGGCTCTCGCCCATGATACGCTCCATGAGGGCGTGGAGGACGGGGAAGACTTCGATATCGCGGTTGTAGTTGACGGTGGAGATGCCATACGCCTCCAGATGGAAGGGGTCGATAGCGTTCGCATCGTTTAGGTCTGCAGTTGCCGCCTCGTAGGCTACGTTGACGGGGTGGGAGAGCGGAAGGTTCCAGATGGGGAAGGTCTCGTACTTGGCGTAGCCCGCCTTGATTCCATGCTGCAGCTCCTGGTAGATCTGGGAGAGGCACACGGCCATCTTGCCGCTGCCCGGGCCGGGTGCGGTAACCACGACAAGCGGGTGGGTGGTGGGCACGAACTCGTTCTTGCCGTAGCCCTTCTCGTTCACGATGGCGTCGATGTCGTAGGGGTAGCCCGCAATAGGGTAGTGGAGGTAGCTCTTGACGCCTAGACCCGCAAGGCGAGCGCGGTAGGCGTCGGCTGCAGGCTGGCCGCTGTACTGAGTGATGACGACGCCGTTTACATAGAAGCCCATACCTCGGAACACGTCCATGAGGCGAAGGACATCGGCATCGTAGGGGATACCCAGGTCTCCGCGGAGCTTTCCCTTCTCGATATCATTCGCGTTGATGGCGAAGACGATCTCGACATCGTCAACCATGGTCTTGAGCATGCGGATCTTGGAATCAGGCTGGAAACCCGGGAGCACGCGCGAGGCATGATAATCGTCGAAGAGCTTGCCGCCAAACTCCAGGTAGAGCTTGCCGCCAAACTGGGCTATGCGCTCCCTGATGTGTTCAGCCTGCAGCTGGATATAACGATCATTGTCAAAGCCGATTTCCATGGCGTGCCTTTCTCTGCATTGCGGCTCCCGTGAACCGCCCCGGTGCATGGTACCATCTGTGGACCAATGTGATGCCTGCCAAGTTGTTCACATGTATGGCTTTATCTGTCCTTTCCGGTCGCGAAGGCATTGTGTCGGAGGAATTTTCCGGCAACCGGAAGACATTCACAATGGCTTCACAAGGCGGGCTTCCATTCACGGAAATATTTTCTCGGCGCGGATTATCCCGGGAAAAGATATTATGGTTAGCGACCTGCAGAAACACAATATCTAGTGTTTTGCAAGAAAGAAATCCACAAAATATTGTGGAAATCTGTGACGAAAAAATGTCGCATAAGCCGCTATTCTTAAGCCGTTGCAAGAAGGCAACACCAAAGAACAATCTTTCCGGCGCCGCCAAAAACGGTGCCGGTTTTGGCAAGAGCAAATGAGAGGCGGTCTTTGACGTGAAGATCATCAAGCGCAACGGATCCGAAGTCGATTTTGATATCTCGAAGATTTCCAACGCTATCAGCGCCGCAAACGCCGAGGTCTCTGGGGCGGAGAAGCTCACCGAGCGCCAGGTGCGCTATGCATCCCTCAACGTCCAGGACAAGTGCGCGGAAGCTGGCCACGCGGTCTCCGTCGAAGAGATTCAGGACATGGTCGAGGATGAGCTCATGGCGCTCGACAAGTTCGAGGTCGCGCGCAAATACATCATCTACCGTTACGTACAGAACCAGAAGCGCCAAAAGAACACCACCGACGACAAAATCCTCTCCCTCATCGAGTCCAACAACGAAGAGGTAAAGCAGGAGAACTCCAACAAGAACCCCACGGTCGTCTCTGTGCAGCGCGACTACATGGCAGGTGAGGTCTCCAAGGACCTCACCATGCGCGAGCTTCTTCCCGAAGACATCGTCGAGGCTCACAACGAGGGCATCATCCATTTCCACGACGCGGATTATTTCTCCCAGCACATGCACAACTGCGACCTCGTCAACCTCGAAGACATGCTCCAGAACGGTACGGTCATCTCCGGCACGCTCATCGAGAAGCCGCATAGCTTCTCCACCGCTTGCAATATCGCCACGCAGATTATCGCCCAGGTCGCTTCAAGCCAGTACGGTGGCCAGTCCATCTCCCTCACGCATCTCGCGCCCTTCGTCGACGTGAGCCGCCAGAAGATTCGCAAGAGCGTTCTTGCTGAAATCTCCGAGCTCGGCGTCCAGCCCAGCGAAGAAGCTCTCAGCAAGATCGTCGAGGAGCGTCTCCGTGACGAGATTAAACGTGGCGTCCAGACCATCCAGTATCAGGTCGTCACCCTCATGACCACCAATGGCCAGGCGCCGTTCGTCACGGTGTTCATGTACCTCAACGAGGCACGCAATGCCCAGGAGAAGCATGACCTTGCGATGATCATCGAAGAGACGCTGCGTCAGCGCTACCAGGGTGTCAAGAACGAGGCGGGCGTCTGGATCACGCCGGCATTTCCCAAGCTCATCTACGTGCTCGAGGAAGACAATATTCAAGATGGCACGCCGTACTTCTACCTCACCAAGATGGCTGCCAAGTGCACGGCCAAGCGCATGGTGCCCGACTACATTTCCGAAAAGAAGATGAAGGAGTACAAGCTTTCCAAGGGCGAAGTCGAAGGTGAAGGCGATGTCTACACCTGCATGGGCTGCCGCAGCTTCCTCACGCCAGACCGCAGCGGCAATGGCTACGACACTGTTGCCAACGCCGGCAACTACAATCC
>CADBRF010000009.1 GCA_902796975.1 uncultured Coriobacteriaceae bacterium | reverse complement strand
TTGTCCATTGGAATCCTCTAGCGGAAGGCGATTCCGATTTTGGCCCATGCGTCATCGCCGTTGGCATTTTCGATGGCATGCACCTTGGTCATCAGAAACTGTTCCGGGAAGCTCGAGAGCAGTCCACGCTCTGGGGTGTGCCCCTGGTTGCCATCACGTTCGACCGCGACCCGGATGAGATGTTCCGCCAGAGCTTTGAAAAGCTGCTCACGAACCAGAGAAGACTTGAGCTCATATCCCATTGCGCGAACCGGGTGATAAGTCTCCCCTCCACCAGGGAGGTCTTTTCAATAGCCCCGCGGGATTTTCTAGCTTTTGTAGGCGAGTCGCTGCATCCGAAGGCGATTTGCGTCGGCTCTGATTTCCGCTTTGGAGCCAAAGCAGCGGGTACTGTTGCTGATATCAAGGCGTGGGGAGCGGAAAACGGATGCGCCTGCCTCGCGATTGACCTCCAGTCAGAGGATGGCAGCGTGGTGAGCGCCACGCGCATCCGCGAGCTTTTGCTGCGGGGGGATGCTGGAGAGGCCTTCAGGCTGATGGGGCGTCCGCATGAAATTTCCGGTCATGTTGAGCATGGTAGGGGAGAGGGAACGGGCATGGGGTTTGCCACTGCCAATCTCGACCTTTCTCAGAACTCCGTTCTCGTTCCTCGTGACGGCGTCTATGCAGGATACGTTCGCGTGGATGGTGTGCTCTATCCCTCCGCAATCAATATGGGAAGGGCTGCAAGCTTCGAGGAGGCGACTGCTCAACTCGAGACCCATCTGCTGGGTTTCGAGGGCGATCTCTATGGGAAAGACGTTCAGGTGCTTTTCATTGAATGGTTGCGTGATCAGCGCGTGTTTGATTCGACCGATGAGCTCATTGCGACAGTTATGGATAACATCAATTGGGTGAAGACTCATCTTGGAGAAGGCCCAAAACCTGAAGCTGCCTGGAAAGATGTGGTACTCGAAGCTTGATAAAGCGGATTTGATCAGGACAGCACTCGATTCAGCTGGGAGGTGGAGCAGATGGCGCGTATTTCGGATGATGACGTTCGCAGAGTTCGCGAAGCCACGGATCTCGTGAGCCTCGTGGGAGAGCGCGTCGTGCTCCGCCAGAAGAACCGCCTCTTCTGGGGATGCTGCCCCTTCCACGATGAGAAGACGCCTTCGTTTAAAATCGATCCAGCCACCCAGCTTTGGCACTGTTTCGGATGCGGTAAAGGCGGCGACGTCTTCGGCTACGTCATGGAAAGCGAGCATCTGGAGTTCCCCGAAGCGGTACGCCTCCTTGCTGACCGAGCACATATCGAACTTCACGAGACGGGCGCATCGGGCATCCCGCGAGGGAAAAAGGAACGGCTTATGCAGGCGTGTGCCGAAGCTGCCTCCTACTATCATATGCAGCTCATGCGCTCGCGTTCCGCTGGGGCAGCTTCCGCTCGTGCGTACCTCCACGACCGGGGCTTCGGCTCGGGCCCTTCGAAGAAATGGAACCTGGGCTATGCCCCCGGGCACGGTGCCCTCGTGCGGCATCTCCGGCAGAAGGGGTTCACAGCCAATGAGATAATCGAGGCAAACCTGGGCTATATGAGCAAGTCAAACCGTCTTGTGGACCGTTTCTACGAGCGCGTGATGTTCCCCGTCCAGGATATGCAGGAGCGCACCATCGCGTTTGGCGGACGCGTGATTGGCACGGGCGAGCCAAAGTATCTCAATACCTCGGGCACGCCCATTTTCCAGAAGTCCTCCAACATGTTTGGCATCGAAAAGGCGAAGACGGGTATCGTCGCTTCGAAGTGCGCCGTTGTGGTCGAAGGCTACACCGACGTCATCGCCATGCACGAGGCGGGCATCACCAATGTGGTCGCCACCCTCGGCACTGCGCTCACGAGTCAGCATGTCCGCATGCTCTCCCGTTTTGCCACTTCTATCATCTACCTGTTCGATGGAGATGCGGCAGGGCAGAAGGCGGCAGACCGTGCAAGCGAGTTCATCGATTGGAATTCCGCGGTCGAATCGAGCAGGAATCCCATCGATTTGAAGGTCGTCGTGTTGCCTGATAATCTCGACCCCATGGAATTCATCACCCAGCGGGGTGCAGATGCCATGAGAGAACAGCTTGCTCAAGCCGAACCGCTTCTTCGCTATTCCATTTTGCGCCGCATTGGTACATGGGACCTGAACAGTCCTTCGCAGAAGGCTCGGGCTCTGAACGATGCATTGCAGATTCTTTACCCGCTGAAAAACTCCATTTCGGCAACGGACTATATCAATCTGATTGCAGATGCTCTCAATGTGGGATATGCTGCCGTGGCAAAAGCTCTAGGGGAAATGAAGGCACCTGCGGCTGCCCGCCGCGAAGACAGGAATCAAGCCCAACCCGAGCCAAAGCAGCAGCCTGTGAATAGAGCTGTGCGTGCAGTTGTCGAAGCAGATCAGCAGTACATACGTATGGAGCATGAACTCATGTCGCTTATCGTTGTTGACATGCGTTTACTCGATGCTATCGACCGCGATGTTGCCCGAATCTCATGGCAAGACCCGGCATCCGAGAAAATGGCGGACGTGCTGCTTTCCATGGATCATGGAGCTTCGCCTGCAGATGCACTCTTTGCGGCTCAGAAAGTGGTTCCGGATGCGTCAGTTTTGCTTGCGGAGGCAATGAACGAACAAAACGGTCACGAAGAGCGGCTTGTGCAGGCGCGCCTCTTGCTCGGTTCTTTGCGAGAGCGCGATCTGGAGCGCAAGATTGCGGCGGCAAAGGCACGCCTGAGAGACGAGACGCTTCTCAGCCCTGAAGAAGCTGACGAGATTTTCAAGCGCACAATTGGCTGGCAGAAAGAACTCACGGGCCTTCGGAATGGGTCCCTTGGAACACAGAATGAAAAGAGGAGCTAGCGTGGCAAAGAAAAAGACGACCGCAGAGGAAACGGTGGAAGAGAGCAGTGTCCAGACGGTACAGGACGCAGCGACGCTCAAGGCTGCGACAGCTGCTGCGGAAGGCGTGCTCGATTCCGAAACTGTCGAGCGCATCGACGACCTTCTCTATGGCGCCGGCAAGAAGATAAGCCAAACGCAGGTCGAGGCTGCCTTTGCTGAGGACGAGTTCAGCAAGCAGCAGATGGATGCTGTGCTCTCCTATATCCGCGCCAACGGCGTGAAAGTCGAGGGCACGTCGCTCCCTGAAGAAGACGACACCGTCGATGCAGATATGACCGACGAAGAGATCATGGAAGGCATCCCCGAAGAGGAGCTAGCAGCGAGCAAGGCTGCAGATGAGCTGCTTGCCACGGCCACCGCTGCAAGCTCCAAGGAGATTGCAGCTGCCCAGCGCAAGAAGCGCGCCGAGACCCGCAAGGCCCGTCTCGAGGCTTCTTCTGTCGCTATGCTCACCAACGATCCGGTCCGCATGTACCTGAAGGAAATCGGCAAAGTCGACCTGCTCACGGCTGCTCAGGAAGTCGACCTCGCCATGAAGATCGAGGCCGGTCTCCATGCCACCGAGGAACTTGAGGACGCCGAAGCGAACGGCATTGAGCTCTCTAGGCGCGACCGCCGCCGTCTCACCCGCGTCGAGCAGGTGGGCCTGGATGCAAAAGACCAGCTTATCAACGCAAACCTCCGTCTCGTCGTGTCCATCGCGAAACGCTATGTGGGCCGTGGCATGCTTTTCCTCGACCTCATCCAGGAAGGCAATCTGGGTCTTATTCGCGCTGTCGAGAAGTTCGACTACACCAAGGGCTTCAAGTTCTCCACCTATGCGACCTGGTGGATTCGCCAGGCTATCACCCGTGCCATCGCAGACCAGGCTCGTACCATCCGCATCCCTGTGCACATGGTCGAGACCATCAACAAGCTCGTCCGCATTCAGCGCCAGCTTCTCCAGGAGCTCGGTCGTGAGCCAACGCCTGAGGAGATTGGCGAGAGAATGGATATGGATGGCAAGCGCGTGCGCGAAATTCAGCGCATCAGCCAGGAGCCTGTATCTCTCGAGACGCCCATCGGCGAAGAGGAAGATTCCCAGCTCGGTGACTTCATCGAAGACCACAACGCGGTGCGTCCTGACGATGCTGCTGGCTTCAGCATGCTCCAAGAGCAGCTTGGCAAGGTGCTGGATGGTCTCGCCGAGCGCGAGCGCAAGGTTATCGAGCTTCGCTTTGGTCTTAAAGACGGTCATCCTCGCACGCTCGAGGAAGTTGGCCGCGAATTTGGCGTGACGAGGGAGCGCATCAGGCAAATTGAGAGCAAGACGCTTGCCAAGCTCCGTCACCCCAGCCGTTCCAGCAAGCTCAAGGACTACCTGGAGGAATAGGCAAACCTGGAGAGCTTCGGATTGACTTCCCGACTGAAACAACTGCTGGTGAAACAAAATACAAAATTTCCCCGATACTCATTTTGATTTTGTTTCACCGGCGGCTTTCATGCCCGGCAGATGGGAATCGAATGTTTCTGGCGGGGATACTCATACGAGCTGGCGAAAAGCCGGTACGACTTCGTCTTGTTCAGGTATAATCTCCTTTTTGCAAGGGCCTATGGCGCAACGGTTAGCGCGATCGACTCATAATCGACAGGTTGCGGGTTCAAATCCTGCTAGGCCCACCAAGTCTTTCCACCGCGTCTTCCGGGGAGTCCCCGGGAGGCGCGTTTTTTTATTTGTCGCGTCTAGACGAAGCTCTTCCCTTGAAAAGAACAGGGTGTCCCAAACTTGCGGCAAGCATGTTTACTGCGTGTCATCAAGTTATAGTTGTTTACTTGTTACCATGAACCCGGTCTAAATAAGATAAAGTCTCGTGTAAGACTTATTCCACTATGTGCGTCCCACATAGCAGCTTGCTCGATGGAAGGAATGGAATGGATCGTCAGGCATATCACGACATGTATTACGTCGATATGGAGCCGGCGGAGTACTATGCGAGCGTTTCCGAACTCTCTGGCAGAGATCCGCTGGCAACGGCGCGTACCCTTGATACGGACATCAGCATGCCCCCAAGTGCCCGCGCCAAGCTTTTTAATATTTCCGCAGAAGTGAAGAACTACTTTCACGAATACGGCACGCCCATGCCCCCGCTCATGGAGGGGTGCACGGTGGTCGATCTAGGATGCGGGTCTGGCAGAGATACCTATCTCGCGGCGCAGTTCGTCGGCCCTGAGGGCAAGGTCTATGGGGTAGAGCCCAACGAAAAGCGGCTTGCCGTAGGCGAGAAATATCTCGACATGGAGATGAGCCAGTTCGGATACGAATCACTTAATGTCGAATTCGTGCATGGAGCCCCGGAAGACCTCTCCTTCCTCCCCGATGCGTCGGTGGATATCGTCATCTCCAACTGCACCTTCAACCTCTCGCCAGACAAAGAAGCGTACGTGCGCGAGGTCCGGAGAGTGCTCAAGGAAGGTGGAGAGTGGTATTTCACCGATGTTTTCTCCAGCCGGCGCATCCCTCCTGAAAAGGCGCAAGACCTCAAGCTCCGTGCGATACGACTTGGCGGTGCCATGTACCTGGGCGATTTCAGGCGTCTGATCCAGGCAGCGGGCTTTGCCGATTACCGCCGTCCCTTCCTCTTCAAAACCGAGCTTTCCCGGAAGGAGAAGGAGCTCTTCCCCGGGATAGAATTCGTGACCGCCACGGTGCGCGTACTCAAATCCTCTCGCATCGAGGACGAATGCGAGCTCTTTGGCGAGAGCATTGTCTACGACGGATCGCTTCCCGATTATCCCGATGCCTTCCCCTACGATTACAACATGGAGTTCAAGACGGACGTGCCGCATGGCGCCTGCAGTAACGTTGCTGCACTTTGCGCTCACTCGCGCTACAAGGCGGTATTCAAGCATTCGGGCGATGAAAAAACCCACGCCGGCAGTGTTGCGGTTGACCGTATTATCATGGCAGCCAAGCCCTATGACGGCGTGTACGACGAAGATGACCAACCTATCAATGCGAGTTGTTGCTAATGCCTTACGACACCTTTAACACCTATGGCGGAGCTGCCGCCATGCACGAGGACACTGCCACCACCAAAGCCGCGACCCTTCGCAACAAGGCGGGGGAGGCTATCGAGAAAATCCGCTTCATGGTTATGAGCGGGTTTCTGGGCGCAGGCAAGACCACCACGATGATCGCCCTGGGCGAGCATATGAACAAAACCTACGGGAAGGTCGGCATCATCGCCAACGATCTCGGTGCCAACCTCGTGGATACCAACCTCACCCAGACCAGCGGCTGCACGGTGGAAGAAATCGCCTCCGGCTGCATTTGCTATCAGATGGATAACACCATCGACAAGATTCGCCGCCTCCGCGATAGGGATGGCTGCATCTTCGTCATGAGTGATATCCCCGGCCTGGGCGTTGGCGCGCTCGACCATACCTATCACCGTCTGGCAGACGATTGCGCAGATTGGATTGATCTTTCTCCCTTCACGGTGCTGGTCGACCCGGAGCGTATCAAGATGCTGCTCCCCGAAGGCGAGGGTGAGGAGGATATTCATCTTCCCGAGGAGCTCAAGTACCTCATGCAGCTCCAGTTGGAAGAGGCGGACCTCATTGTTCTCCACAAGATTGACCTCATCAGCGATGCCGAGGTCGAACGCGACGTGAACTTCCTCAAGGAAGCTTGCCCCGATATTCCGGTGATGAAGATTTCCGCCCTGACTGGCGAGGGCATTCCGGAACTCGCGGAATACCTGGAAAGCTATGGCACCTCGCTCAAGAACTTCTCTGTTCGCGACAACGAGAAGTTCCAGGAGGCCGAGAAGACCCTCACCTGGTACAACCGCCGGATGTTTGTGAAACAGCTCGATGACGAGAAAATCGACATGAACGAGGTTATTGATGACCTTCTCGAGGAAATCCGCATGGGGCTCATCGAGCGAAAGCGCAACGTGCCCCATCTCAAGACCTTCGCGACTGCCGGCGCGGGAGATTTCAACAAGTGTTCGCTTCTGGGCATTGATTACGATGTCGAGCATACGCAGGAATTCCTCCGTAATCACAAGAAGATGAGCATGATTATCAATGCACGCGCTGTGTGCGAATCGCGTCCCTTTGCCCGTATCGTCGACGATGCGGTGGATATGATTTGCGATAAGTATCATCTGGATGCTCAGATTTTCTTCACTGAGTGCTTCAACATGGGCGACGAGGGGCGGTAGAAGACGTGACGGAAAAAGACATCCGCGCCATGGTGCGCGAGTACTATGGCGAGACCCTGGAGAGCACCGAGGACCTCCGCACCAACGCATGCACTTGCGCTACGACGGCGCCGCCCAGCTACGTGCTCGATCTCTTCCCGCTGATCGATAAGGATATCCTGGACCATTTCTACGGGTGCGGCTCTCCTCTGCCGCCGGCTCTGGAGGGGTGCACGGTTCTCGACCTGGGCTGTGGGACAGGGCGTGATGTCTTCATTGCCGCGAAGCTCGTCGGACCAACTGGCCATGTCATCGGCGTAGATATGACGCCCTCGCAGCTCGCTTTCGCGCGGGAGCACGAGGCTGGCCAGATTGAGCGCCTTGGGCTCGAGAAGAGCAACGTCGAGTTCATTGAAAGCTATATCGAAGACATGTCTGCGGTGCCCGACGACAGCGTCGATGTGGTTATCTCCAACTGTGTCATCAATCTCTCTCCCTTCAAACCGGAACTTTTCAAGGAGATTTTCCGCGTGTTGAAACCGGGAGGAGAGCTCTATTTCTCGGACATCTTCTCCGACAGGAGAGTGCCAGAAGGCTTCTACGACGACCCAATCTTGCGCGGCGAGTGCCTCTCTGGCGCTATGTACGTGGAAGATTTCAGGCGTCTGCTCGTCGAATGCGGCACCCAGGTGTGCTATGACCTTGCGCACGAGCCCCTTGAGGTGGGCGATTTCCAGATTGCCACCAAGCTGGGGAGCATCGGTTTTGCCTCTCGTACCATGCGCGCTATCAAATGTGACAAGTTTGAGGACCGCGAGGAAGACTACCAGCAGACGGCGACGTATCTGGGAACAATGCCCGAGCTGCCCCGCTATTTCGATCTCGACAGCGAGGTGCGCTTCATCAAGGGCCGTCCCGTGGCTATCAGCGGCAACATGGCGACCTTCCTCGAGAACAGCCGTTATGCGAAGCATTTCCAGATCACGCCACGGCGCGACCATGTCGGGCCGTTTAACTTCGAGCTTGCCAACGCCGCCCTCAAGGTCATCACGGGCAAGCGAAAAGTTGACCTAGATTGGATTGAAGAATCCTGCAAAAAACTCGGCATCGGTCCGTTCGAGAGCCGCCTCCACGACAAAGAGCTGCTCAGGTCTGCCTCGCTTGAAACCATGCAGGTCAATGTCTGCTACAAGTGCAATCTCGCCTGCAACCACTGCTATCTGGGCTCCAGCCCCAAGCGCACTGAAATCATGACGCGTGAGACCATGGAAGACGTGCTGGCAGCCTTCAAGACCGGTGGCTTCCGCATCATGGATATCACAGGCGGTTCGCCCGAGATGAACCCCAACCTGGAATGGTTCATTGAAGAGGCGACGAAAATCGCGAAGCAGGTGCTGGTGCGCACCAACCTCTGCATCCTCCAAGAGCCCGAGTACGAGCATTTCAAGGACGTTTACGCAAAGAACAGGGTCAAACTTATCTCCAGTCTGCCCTATTTCAATTCCGAAGGCGTGGACGAGCAGCGTGGCAAGGGAAGTTTTGGCGCCATCATGGATGGCCTGCGCAGCATGAACGAACGCGGCTATGGCGTCGACCCGGAGTTGCAGATTGACCTCGCATACAACGTGGACGGACCCTTCCTGCCCCCAGATCAGCAGGATTTGGAAGATTTCTACCGCTACGAGCTCGAGCAGTCTCAGGGCGTCAAATTCAATGGACTCTATGCCATGAATAATTGGAACCTGGGTCGTTTTGCCAGCAAGCTCTTGGCGGCGCGGACCTACGATTCCTATAACGAGCTGCTCGCAGACAACTACAACTCCGCGACCGTGGCGCACATCATGTGCCGCACCATGGTCAATGTGGATTGGGATGGCAAGCTCTACGATTGCGAAGTGAATCACGTGCTCGGGCTGGGCTTTGACGGCCCCAAGACGGTACATGATATCGTGGAGACGCCGCTCCGGACGCGCAGGATTCACACGAGCCCCATCTGCTATTCATGTGCTGCTGGCAGCGGATCCTCATGCGGAGGCAGCCTTCTGGAGAAGTATGCCAAGGGTATGTCTCAGCCCAAGTTTGTGACAGCGAAATAGAAGCGCTACGACTGCATATGCGAAAAGCCCGGAGAAAGCAATTGCTCCGGGCTTCTTTCTTGTCTTTTGCTTGGCCAAATGCCCTCATCAGCAGTACGAATCCACTCTTTGGCATGGTTCGTCAGAGTCAAACTGAGTGTCGGGGAAATTTGAAGTTTGCAGGGCATGGTACGTCAAAATCAAAATGAGTGCTGGAAAATAAAGCGTGGAGTGAGCGCTGGGGTATCAAAATCAAAATGAGTATCGGGGAAATTTTGCATTTTGATACCCCAGAACTCACTGTAAGAATCACTCGAAATGAGTATCGGGAAAATTGCATTTTGACGAGCCATGCCTATTGCGACAAACACAGAATGAGTATCGGGAAATTTTGCATTTTGACATGTGGGCGCAAGCACACGACGGCTGTTAGCTTTGAGAGATGTTTTTCGAGATTGAAAAGAATGGAGGCGACGAGCGGATTCGAACCGCTGATGAGGGCTTTGCAGGCCCCTGCCTTACCACTTGGCCACGTCGCCATTCAGGCATATCTTTCAAAAAGAGCCGGCCCGAAGCCGGCTCCGTAGAATCGATGGAGCGGAAGACGGGGTTCGAACCCGCGACCCCCACCTTGGCAAGGTGGTGCTCTACCAACTGAGCCACTTCCGCGCGCGAGAAAGTATATTAGGGGAGGGCTCTTCATAATGCAAGCATTATTTTGTATTTTTCTGAAATAGCGAGGTGAATGGCCGTTCGCCCACTGGCGCCCAGTTCAGACCCCTTTTATTTACCGGGCAACTCGACGGTTTGCCCTCATAGGTAGGACGCTTGCGGTCTTGTAAATCTCTGGGAAATGAGAATGCGGTACCCTGCAAAGCGAAAGCGCCACCGATACACGAGCGGATAGGGGAGCTAAACGTGAGGGAAGAACTGGAAAACGCTTGCGGGTTCATTCTGGATTGCGATGGCACGCTTCTCGACAGCATTCCTGCTTGGGACAAGCTTGAAGATGAGCTGCGTCGTAGGGCGGTCGTGCCCATCACCGATGAAGAGTGGACTGTTCTCCAAGGGGCTCCTATCAGCGAGGCTGCCAGGTTGCTCTATGAAGAGCACGGCATTTGCTCGAGTGCTCAGGAAGTTGAAGACTTGGCTGATGCTTTTCTCATGAACGTTTACCAAAATGAAGTTGAGCCTCTTCCGGGCGCAGTTGCCTTTGTGGAGCAGATCTACGCTGCCGGTAAGCCCTTTGTCGTCGTTTCGTCCAGCCCACAGCGCTACCTGATCGCTGGTCTCGAACGCTGCCACATGCTCTCGTACGCGACGGCG
>CADBRF010000008.1 GCA_902796975.1 uncultured Coriobacteriaceae bacterium | reverse complement strand
GCTCACGCGCGAGGATTACGTGGTGATTCTGGGCGACTTCGGCGTGATCTGGAACGCGGGCGGGTCGGACGGGGAAGAGCTCTGGTGGCTCGACTGGCTGGAAGACCGCCCCTGGACCACCCTGGTCATCGAGGGCAACCACGAGAACCACGACCGCATCAACTCCGGCGAGTTTCCCGTTCGCGAGTGGCATGGGGGCAGGGTGCACGAGTTCCGCCCGCACGTCCTGCACCTCATGCGCGGCGAGGTCTTCGACATCGGCGGCATGAGCTTCCTGGCCTTCGGCGGGGCAAACTCCAACGACCGCCAGTGGCGTACCGAGGGCGTGGACTGGTGGGCGGCTGAGGCGCCCTCCGCGGAGGAGCGAGTCAACTGCGTGGCGAACCTCGCGGCGCACGGCAACAGGGTGGATGTGGTGCTCACGCACGAGGCTCCGGCTGCTGCGTGGGAGGGAGTCTTGGCGGAAAGCGGCTACGAGCCCGACGACATAGCCCAGTGGCTGCAGGAGAACATCGCCGACAGGGTGGAGTTCAGGCGCTGGTATTTCGGGCACCACCACATTGACAAGCCCGATGCCGCGCCCTTCACGCCGCTCTACAACGAGATCGTAGAAGTGGACCTCGGGTAGGGGGTTGCCCGTTAGTTCAGACCAAAACCCAGAAACAAGAGTCCAGAAACGAGACCTGGAGTTTATCACTTGACGAATCGGGCGGGATGGATGTAGCCTTACTCCGCACGGTTCAACTCAGGCAGGTTACGGAAACTATAAGCATGGCATTCATGACGGCGCATATAATAAGCGATTCCAACGTTGCAGTTATCTGCAGCGCCAGCCGTCGTGCGCTGCAGCCGCAACAGCAGCTGTCCGCCCTGGGCAAGTGGTCCCGGGGCCGAGTCCGCCATGCCTCTGTGGGTTGATACCTTCCCAAACAGCGAAAACGCCAGGTAGAACAAGCGGGCTCGGAGCATTCTCCGGGCCCGGCTTTTTTGTTGCCTGAACCATTCAATAACGGTCCATGCCACGAGAGAGGAGAACAAAGGTGGCAAGAAAATTGGCAAGCGTTCAGGAAGTGGCGAACATCGACCCCATCGAGGGAGCCGACCGGCTGGTCTGCGCGCAGATTCTGGGGTGGAAGGTCGTCGTGAGCAAGGGCGATTTCCTGCCGGGAGACAAATGCGTGTACTTCGAGGTGGATTCCTTCCTCCCCGAAGACGACCCCCGTTTCGAGTTCTTGCGTGCACGGTCCTTCCGCGACAACGAGTTCATGGGGCGCGGCATGCGCATCCGGACGATGAAGCTCCGCGGGCAGATCTCGCAGGGTCTGGTCATGCCGCTCGAGCAGTTTCCCGAGATCCCAGATGATGCTGAGGTGGGCACCGACGTGACGGACCTTCTTCGTGTGCGCAAGTGGGAGTTGCCGGAGCAGGACACGGGCGCGGGAGTCTCGCTGGGCACGTTTCACGCGGGAATACCCAAGACCGACGAGACGCGCGTGCAGTCCGAGCCCGGCCTCATCGCGGAACTCGCTGCGGCGGGTGAGTACTACATCACGACCAAGATGGACGGTACGAGCTGTACCTTGTACTACGAAAAGGGGTCGTTCGGCGTCTGCGGGCATAACTTCGAGTACAAGGACACGCCCTCCTGCGCCATGTGGAACTACGCCCACGAGCACGGGTTGCCCGAGAAGTTCGCAGCGTATGGCAGGGACATCGCGATTCAGGGCGAGTTCTGCGGGCCCGGTATCCAGAAGAACCCCCTCGCGCTCAAGAAAAACGAGCTCTTCTGCTTCACGCTCATCGACCTTGGGACGGGCGAGCGCATGCCGCTCGATGACCTCGTCGAGACGTGCTCAGCGCTCGAGCTTGCGACCGTGCCCGTTGAGGAACGGGGCGAGGCGTTCCCCTACCGCACGGAAGACGAGCTCCTCGAGCGGGCGAGGGGGGCGTATGCGAGCGGCCGCCGGAAGGAGGGCATCGTGATAAGGCCAACCACGCCGGTCTACTCGGAGGCTCTGAGAGGTCCGCTCTCGATGAAGGTTGTCAATAACGACTACCTCCTTAAGCAGAAAGATTGAGGGGGGACGGGGGAGTCCGGGCGGTAGTGGTTTGGAGCGGCTGCTTTCCGGACACCCCCACCGCACAGCGAGATCGGCCATTACCAGCCTGGCATGAAGTTCCTCGCCATCTTCACGCTGCTCGGAACCATCTTCACCTCTGCGCCTCAGGACATGGGCTTCTTCGTGACCGTGGTTCCCAACCTGCAGGGAACATCCTGTGAGAGACGGTTGGCCTGGTGTGCATCTCGCGAGCGTGAAGGCGATTGCGAACGCCTGACAGATGGCGAAACGACTGCCCTCGGAATGAACCGGGGCGGCTGCTTCGGCAGGGACGCCGTGAGGCGATGAATCCCATAGTTCGAATCCAGTCCCCGCGGGCAATAGCTATGAGGCCATCGGCTTATCTGATGGCCTTTTGTTTGCCTCGGAGCGGAAGCACCGGGCCTATGAGACAAATTCAAGATGGTAAAGGCTTGCTCCTATGTGCCCGTTCCGCTTCGCGCTACCTGTCGATGATCGATGGGTCGAGCAGGAAGTCGATGAGACCAACGACGAGAATCCCCTCATCGTTGTGCCAGGGCTTGATACGGTCCTTTACTACGATGATTTTTTTAAAGGAGTCACGAACTCTCACAAGCGACTTTTGCTCTTGTTCCATCTTTTCCCGGTTTGGAATGGCAAAAGCTGATTGTATGTAGTAGCGCCTGCTGGCCTGATTACAAATGAAGTCTATTTCGAGGCTCTTCACCTCGCGTTTTCCATATTGATTTCTCTCCTCATGATGCACCACGCCAACGTCTACGGAGAACCCTCTGCCTACCAGCTCATTGTAGATAGCGTTCTCCATGAGGTGGTTCTCTTCCTGTTGACGAAAGTTGAGGCGCGCGTTGCGCAAGCCCAGGTCTTCAAAATAGTACTTATAGGGGCTGCCAATGTACTTACGGCCCTTGACGTCATAGCGCGATACCTCTGAGATAAGAAATGCATCCTTCATGTAGTTGATGTAGGAGCGCACGGTTTTCTCGTCGATTGAACCGCGCCCGGATGAGGCGAACGTACGCGCTATAGTGGCGGGATTCGTAAGTGACCCTGCTCCCGAGGCTAGCACATCGAGGACGGAGCCTATTGCTTCTTCATTCGCGAGGTTGTTTCGCTCGACAATGTCGTCGAGGTACACACGGTCAAGGAGCCTATTAAGATACTTCGCCTTACCTTCGTCGCTTGTATATGTGAGTATGCGAGGTAATCCTCCGTACGTCACATAGTCAAGCCAGGCGTCCTCGCGGTCGCCGCCATGCACAGGTAGATATTCTGAGAAGCTGAGAGGGTGAACGCGCACTTCGTCCCCGCGCCCTCGGAACTCGGTTCTGATATCGGAAGAAAGGAACTTAGAATTCGATCCGGTGATGTATACGTCGACATTGCGCATGCGAAGAAACCCGTTGAGCACGCCATAGAGGCGCATGGGTATGTCGCGGCTACGCCTTTCCTCGTCGGATATCGCGAACTGAACCTCGTCGAGCAGAACGTAGTACATGGAACGTGAATCGGTAATTCGCGAGCGCACGTAGGCATCGAGCGCAAGAGGATCTCGCAAGGCGTCGTTAGCTTCTACGTCGAGGGCAACTTCGATGACGTGGTCATCCGGGACCCCCTCTTTTCGCAGGTAGTCGCGATATAGTTCGAAGAGCAGAAATGTTTTACCGCAGCGGCGGATGCCACTTACAATCTTGACTTCTCCATTCTCCCGACGTTCTATGAGGCGGTCGAGAAATGCTTTCCTCTGTATAAGCATCGGCAATCTATCCATTCCAGAAAGACTTGGATTTCCAAAACAAACAGGAACAGCATAACATGGATTCAATCATAGTAATTCCTATGTATCTTGGAATTCCAAGTTTTTCCGGAATGAAGGTGTGTCGGTTATCAAAACAATCCCTCAGGCTCACTGGCTGAAGTGACCGTTTCGGGCAAACCAATTTGCGGGGTGGAGCAGCTGCTGTTCGGGCACGTCGCTCTACGACAAGGTTGCGGAAGTGGGCCTTGGGTAGAGGGCTGCCTAGCAGTTCAGATTGAAAATTTAGAAACAAAAGTCTAGAAACGGAAGTCTAGAAACGCCAAAATGCACAACGCACAGTGCGAATTTCTAATAAAAACGTTCAACGCGCAGTACAATGCTTCGCTGAGGTGCCAGAGCTCGTCAGTTTTTTGACAGTCAGATTTTCGTAAGCTCGCGATTGATGAGTCCCACGATTCGGCGCTGATCGGCGGGCTCGATACGCTCCGCAGGACATGGGCTTCTTCGCGGCTGCGGTTCCCAGCGAATCCAGCCCACGTGGCAAAACACAGCAGGTCAGAAGTTTGGAGCTGCTGACCTGCTTTTTCTTTCTCTGTCGATTTGAGTTCCAGATTTGTTGCGCTGAGTCCCGCGATTTAGGGCATGGCGCAATGTATCGTTGACTAGCTGAAACGCACGGCAGATTACAACGAAATCATCATTTTTCTAATATGTATAGTATATAGGTAACATAGTGTAATAATTATATAATATAGATATGTTGTCATGTATATTAACATGGAGGGAGAAAACCATGGCCACCATTACCGTCAATGTGGACGACGCGGTGAAAGAGCAATCTGACAGGCTCTTCCGTTCGATGGGCCTCAACATGACGACCGCCGTGAACGCGTTCCTGCGAAAGTCCCTGCAGGAGGGCGGTATCCCGTTCAGTCTGACGGCGGACGTGCGTGGGGTCTGGGTGAATCCCCTTAAGGTCTACAGGCCGCCGCGCAACGAGGGCGGCGTGCCCATCCTGCCGGCTGATTGGGACGATGAGGAGGATGCCATCTATGACGATCTCTACTCGTGACCTCCAGCCGTTTGACGTGCTGATAGCAAAATGTCAGCTTCGAGGACCGCCCAAATATCTCGAAGCCACGTCCCGTCATCGTGCTGAACATCCATGACAGCATTGCCACGATTGTCGCGGTTAAGGTCACGTCCCACGCCCCGCGCGACTGGATGCCCGGAGAGGTGAGGCTTCTCGACTGGCGGGAATCCGGTCTCGCCAAGCCCTCTGTTGCGCGATGCTCGAAGGTTCTTGAGATTCAGGAAGCCGATGTCAAGTACGTCATCGGGCACCTGACTACGAGAGACCGCAGCGCGGTTACAGCGGGGCTCCGCGATGTAGGAGGCTTTTAATCTCAAGGGTGCCCTGCTCGACGCACAGCTGGCGTCAGCGCTTACTTCCCAGACCCGCTGCTGTAGATGTCGTTGTACTGCTTCGTGGTCGAGATGAGGCCACCGAGCAGAGCATCGGTGAAGTCCTCCTGGCCGGAGAGGTCATCGACCATCCAGGTGCCGTCCTTCTTGGTCATGGTGAGCTGGACGGTCTTCTCCTTGCCCATCTCAGCGTTGTCGATGGCGGAGGAGAGCTCCTTCTCCGCGAGCATCGTGAGCTGGTCATCGCTCGCGCCGGCAAATGCTAGGGTGAGCGCCTTCTGCATGTAGGAGCTGTAGAAGTCCGAAATGACGCCGCCGAGGTCGTATGCGGTGATTTTGACATCGACCGTGGCCTTGTCGCCATCGATTTTCTCATCGGAGACCTCGTAGGTGAACGAGCGAATCTTGCTGTAGAGCGCCTCGAGCGTCTCCTGCCCTAGTTGAGTGCTCTCAGACGCCTCGTCTGTGGACCCGCTGGAGGACGTTGACGCGGCCGAGCCGAAGCCCGAGAGCTCGCCGACGTCGATGCTGCCGCTGTAGACCTTCGAGGCGGATTCTGTATCCGCGTTCTGGATTGCCTTGAGGAAGGTGTCTGCGGTCTGCGTTGGCGTGTGCGAACTGCTGCATCCGGCAATCGCGCACGCAATCACCAGCGCCGAAACCACAGCGATTATCATAGCCGGGATACTTGGGATTTTCTTCATCTTTATGCTCTCCTCTCTGACTTGTAAGGGCAAATGACTTTCCACAGTGCCGATTCTTGCACATGTCAAGATTGTGGGTGTCCTAGGAGAGGGACACATAGGAATTTAGGGAGG
>CADBRF010000007.1 GCA_902796975.1 uncultured Coriobacteriaceae bacterium | reverse complement strand
TGGAAACCAAAGACAACGAGCTGCCAGAAGGGAAAGCCGCGATTACTCAGCTGAGCCATCTGCAGAAACGTCGTTTCGGGCGAGCAGACGAACACATGGGGACTTATTCGAAGGAACGTTTTTCCGGGAAGATGGGCCGTCAAAATATGACAAGTTATTGAAGGGTTCGACTTGTATCGGCGCCGATCCGCTGATGGGACGACAAGGTCAATGCCGCCACCGACAGCGATTCCGAGAGCCGCGAGTTCCCTCAACGTTTCTGTATCAAGTTCTGGAAGATGCTCACGGAAGATTGCGTCTGCGCGTTTGTCCGCCAGTGGAAACGGCAAGGTCAGCACGTCAGAGGGAAATTCCGCTTTCGTGTGCGGATCCATATCTCCCGTGGCGTGAACCCAGTACTGCATGCTCGCCGTGTATCCCAGAAAAACTGTCATGGGATGCATGGTAAAGTTCGAATCTATCAGGCGAACCGAATATTAATCGTCAGGTTCTATCAGTCCGTACGGGTGTTTCTCTACCACAAGGCCGAATGACTATCGGAATAGCTACCGGTTAGTTACCGGCTAAATACCGGCTAACTCCAACACAAATTGCGGCAGAGGACATGGGCCCAAGAGATTGCGACAACGGAAGGCAAAGAGTGGCGAGGTCTGCAGCGGCAGAGGGCACGAGACTGGCAGGCCTGCTGACGGATGCAAGGCATGCCGGGTTGTGCCCTGTGATAGGGGCTGAGAAGCCGTTCCAGAGGGCACGAGAGCGCCAAGTCTGCAGCTGCGTAGGGCACGAAGTGGGGAAGTCTGCAGGCGGGTGCAGAGATGGCCGGGTTATGCCCTGTGGCGCGGGATGAGAAGACGGCTTCAGAGGGCACGAGGCCGGGAAGGTTGCAGCTGGAGAGGGCACAGCGCCCGCAGGGTTGCAAGCGAATGCAGACCTGGGGCCGTTGTGCCTTGTGGTAGTGATGGAAAGAGTGCTCCAGAGGGCACGAGACTGGCAGGGTTGCGGCGACCCGACCCCGCTGCTATTTGATAATGGCGTGAATCTTCTGGATGGTCGTGTCGAGCGGGTCGTAGATGTGATAACCCTCGGCAGCCAGCTGGTCACGGCAGAGCTCGTAGACCGGCGGGAACTCGGTGCAGCCGATGATCACATTCTTGTTCGTGCCCTGGTGCATGGCGTCAATGAGCTTCTGGGCCGTCTCCGGGTTGACCATGTCCTGCTTGACGTCCTCGATGATGGACCTGAACAGCGGATACTCCGTCTTGTCCGGCGGCTCGATGGTGATGCCGTACTTCTTCAGATAGAGCTGGTAGACGCCAGAATCCAGCGTGCCCTCGGAGGCGAGCAGGCGGTATTCGGTTACGCCAGTTGCGGCAAGGGTCTCGCCCAAGGAGTCGATAATGTTCACGAACTTGCCCTCGGCCTCGGGCACCCGATTGATGATCTCCGGCAGGAAGACATGCGAGGTGTTGCAGGCGAGCACGAGGATGTTGGCCCCGGCACCAATCAGGTGACGGACGGAATCTGCCAGTTGGTCGCCCACTTCATCCCACGCCTCGTTGTAGAGGATGGCGCGCACGCGGCTGGGAATCGTGCAGTTGTTGTCGATGATGATGCGGGGGCGGTCCCATTCCTTCTCTGCGGGGAAGGATTTGATGAGGCGCTTGAAGAAATCGAGCGTGGCAAAGGAACCCATGCCTCCCACGATGCCGATGACGTCATTGTATTTCTTGAGCATGCGTGCCCCTCTCAGCGTGGCGTTGCCAGGTTAATAGGTCAGGTAGTTGAAATTCGTGCCCTGCGAAGGAACGAGGTTCACATCGAGCGGGACAATACGTGTGTTGGCAATGAAGTCGGCATCGCCTTCGATAGAGGTGCGAATCTTCTGCCCGCGCTTGGTGCCGGGGATAGGAAGAAGCCTCACACCTAGGGGCTTGTCGTATTTGCACGAGACCGCCGCGATATCCATGCAGCAGGTGTAAATCTCCTCGGGCGTGACATCGCCGCTGATTGGCACCATATCGAGACCGCATCCGCACATTGTGGCGAGGCTCGTGAACTGCTCGAGCGTCACGCCGCGCTCGTTATTGATGATGCAAAGGTCCAAATCTTCAAGCAGGGAGTACATGACGCCGTGGAAGCCCACCGATGGATGCGTGCGGGCCAGCTCCTTCAGGATATCCGTGAGGAAGGAGGTGGCAAACATCGTGCCCGTGTGGCCAAAGTTGTAGACACCCAGGCCGTTAAGGATGGTGACGATACTGCCGTTGTTGCCAATGACCGGAGCGAGCGAAAAGTCGAAGCCCTTGAAAGGAACGCCCGTCTCCTTCTCGACCTTGTGAGCAAGCTCCTCGATATGGTCGATCTGACCACCTACAGCCTTGAGGGTTGCCTCCCTAATGCCCACAAGATCGTCTTTGCCGCACTCCTTGAGAGCAGTGTTGACATCCTGCACCATCTCGAGCGCGATGGTAAAGGAGAGCTCGTCGCCCTTGGAACGGGTGAAGGGGAAGAAGGGGCAGTCGTAGCCGATGTTGTAGGACATGCCCAGGCGGAAATTGTTCACGCCGCTTCGGTCAAGCCCGGCAACCTGGCGGTTGAGGTTGGCATAAGTTTTGAAGGCGCCGGGGGCGATAACGCCATCATCCACGCCGATGAAGTTGACAAAGGCGCGGCCTGAGAGCGACACGATGTCGAGCGCGTTCTTGGCGAGCTCAGCAGCGTTGCCGTTTTTGGGGTTGAGGGGCGTGTTGACCCAGCGAACAGAGCTGTAGTCGCACACGGTGAGGGTCTGTCTGAGCGTCTTCAGGTTGAGAGGCTCGTAGCTTTCTGGCAGGTTGATGCGCTGAGTGTGCGGCTCGTAGAGGGTGTCCCAAAGCTCCGAGCACTTGAGAATCGTGCGCAGCTGCTGGGAATCGGTGTAGTCCCGCGTTGCGTTATAGGTGATTGACCGGATGCCTATCATGAAGCGGTGAATCCATTCGTCTGGGCCGGAGCTCCCCCAGAGGAGGTGCTCCAGCGTAGTTGGCTATGCAAGATCCGCAAGAGTGTAGTTCGTCTCGGGCAGCACGAAGTTGAATTTATGCTTAACGGTCTTGTAGGGGTAGATATTGCCCGCCTTGGCGCGACGTGCCACCGTGGTGCGGGTGACGCGCTCCTCCTTGCGCAGCGTCCACACGGGGACATCTTTGTAATCCACCACGACTGCGGGAATCTTGGAAAGACCCAGGCGCTTGGCAACCTCATAGCGGTGCTGACCATCGAGAATGAGATGGTCCTTGCGCTCGACGACGACGGGCCTAGTCCAGACACCCTCTTCCTTGATCTTCTCGTAGAGCGAATCCACCCGCTCCGGGCTGAATTCTTCGATATGGAGAAGGCCCTCAACCGGAAGCAGCTGCACTTCGCTCGCCTCTTCGAACACGCCGATATCGGAATTTTGCATCTGGTAGAACTCGTCAGGCTTGTTGAAGGTGAAGAACTGGTACGCCGAGATGGTCGCCTCGATGGAGGGCAGGAGTTTGATGTTCTCGATCCAGGCGTTGAGATAGTACTGTTTGAGCGTGGTGCGAGCGTATTTGTTGACGAGAGCCTTGAAGAGCTCAATTTCGTCCGGCCCCACGCGCATGATGCCCGAAAGCTTGGAGTAGGTGCGGTACTTCTCCTGCCAGGAGGGGACGATGCGCACATCCGTGACCTCGCCCTTGCGGTTGGTCTTGAGGATGCCGCCATACTGGTCCACCTTGAAGGGCCCCTTGGTAAACCAGACCGATTTGCCATCGAAATCGGACCCGAGCACATAGCTCACAAGGTCGTCTTCCATGATGGTGTCCGCCTCGAACACAGCGCAGGGACCGTCGATCTTGCCCAGAGCAAGCGCCATGGACATGATGTTGACGTCTTCCTCGTACATATCGTTTTCCACGAGGGTGACGACCGGGTCTTCGTCGAAGATGCGGTGCATCTCGTCTTTGCGGTAGCCCACGGTGATGACGACCTTCTGCACACCGCATGCCTTGATCTGGCGCACGAGACGCTGGAGGATGGGCTCGCCCTTATAGGGGAGCAGACATTTGGGGAGCTTGCGGGAGAGATGCTCCATGCGGCGACTTCTCCCTGCAGCAAGGATGATGACCTGCTGAATTTCGTTCATCTTCACATCCATGCACGAATCTCCTTAGCTTCGTAATTGACGCTAACAGTTGATTTTATATCAACGCCCTAGGCCGAAACGCTGCATTTGCCATGTTATCGGCAGGACTCGGCAAAACAGCACATCATAATGTCATGCATTTAGGGTATCATCGTACGGAACAACATTCGATTGGAGTGCATCACAATGGCTGCAGGCCGACCATATCCACCAGGCGTACTCAAACGCCTGCAAGATGCAGAAACTGAGATTCTGCTCGTGGTCGATAACGTCTGCCGCGAGAATGGCATCGACTACTTCTTGATGGCGGGAAATCTTCTGGGCGCTGTGCGTCACGGTGGCTTCATCCCTTGGGATGACGACACAGACATCGGCATGGCCTGGGAAGACTACTGCAAGTTTATCGAGATTGCTCCAAAGGCCCTGCCCGAGGGCTATTCCCTGCACACCATGGAGAACACGCCCGGCTTTGCTCCCCTGTGGGTGAAGGTCTACAAGGACGGCACCCGTTTCGTGGATGAGATTGCCGACGAAGCCGGCTGCGATCAGGGCATCTTCCTCGATGTCCTGCCCTTCCGTCGTCTGAATGCGGACGAGGCAGCCGCCTGGAAGCAGTGCAAGCGGGGCATCTTCTGGCAGCGCATGGCCTACCTGCATTTTCTGGCGCATCCCAACGTCCCTGCCAAGACGAGCATGCGCGCGCTCAAGGTGTTCGCCTGCAAGGTTGCCCACTACACCGTTGCCCGCGCTTATTCCCCCGCCACCATCAAACGCAAGTGGGAGGGCGTGTTCGACATTCCAGAAAGCCAGCAGGGCTCCAACTGGATGAACGCGAGCTACACCTACAATAAGCTCTTGGGCGAGGATGTCATCTTCCCCACCAAGGATATGGAATACGACGGGCATATCGTGCGCGGGCCCAACAACCCGGATGCCTTCCTCCGCTCCGAATACAAGGGCGACTACATGCAGTATCCACCCATGGAGGACCGCTACACCCACCTGCCCCTCGTGCTGGACTTTGGCGATGGCGTCAACGTGATGGAAGGCTGGTAGGCCTCCACCAGCCAGTTTCCCCAGCGACTTTTGGCAGGTGAACCCAGACCGTTCACTCAGGCTCTCTGCGACATTCGAGGGACGATTTTCCGAGTTCGTTTAGAGGTTATGCATATCCAGGTAGTCGAAGTCCGGCTCTTCATCGAGCGCCATGAGGATGTACCCCAGACGAGTCGAGGAATCCAGAATCTCATCGGTTGCCTCAGCGTCGTTCCAGTCTTCACGAACAATCCACTCGGGATGCTCGGCGCGGATGCGGTCGATGACTTCCACATCATGCTTGGTGAAGGCGTACTTCACAACGGCCTGCCTACCTGCGGTTTTAGGCTCCAGATCGGGTTCCTTGCCCAGCGCTGCATCCACCACAGCGCCCACGTAGTCAATGCCCGTGGAGATGCGCACGAGGTCAGACCCGATGCAATCGCCCGCCATGCGGCTGGCAATCTCGATAATCTTGATAGTGCCGTCATCGGCAATCTTGACTTCGGGCACATCGGCACTGGATTGTACGCCGAGCGAAGTGAGCGCGTGCTGGCACACCGCCACGGCGCGCGCCTGGGTCTCCGGGTCCACAGGAGCAGGTTGGCGATGGCCCGATTCAATGAAGTGAGGAGCGCCCGTTGTGAACTTCTGCGTCATGGCGAGGAAGTGGTGCTCGCCCTGCCAGGACATGAACTCCATGCTGTATTCCGTGCCCTCGACAAACTCCTCGATGAGGGCGACTTTCTCGAAACTGCAGGAGAAGGCTGCCTCGAGCGCATCCTCAAGGCCCTCGGCAGAATCCAGCTTGGTGATGCCACGGCTGCCAGACCGGTCAACCGGCTTCACGATAATGGGGAACTCCCAGCCCGTGAGGTCAACTTCATCGCCGGGGTGCACCTCCATAAAGGCAGGGCACGGGTCGCCACCCTCCACGAAAGCCTTGCGCATATCCAGCTTGTTAGTGGATTTGCGAACCGCGTCGGGCGGATTGCACGGAAGCCCCATGGCGTTTGCAACATAACCCACGCACACATTGGCCAGATCGGAGGCGATTGTGCAAATGCCATCGATGCCGATGCGCTTGCACTCCTCCAAGATTTCATCGCGCTCGGTGATGGAGATGGGATAGAAGAAATCGGCCGTCTTCTCGCCAATGGCGCCCGCTTCCCAGGCAAAGACATGGGTCTCACAGCCCTTTTCCTTGGCTTTGAGAATGAGGGGGTTCTGCAGTTCAGACGCGCCGATAATGGCCAACTTGGGTTTGGTCATGCTTTCTCCTTAGCTGGTAATGCCGCCATGGGTGGCAAACGTGACTTTTGCAGTGTAGTGCATCCGGCGGGCATGTGGCGAGGCATCGTCTCAAAAGGCGGCTGGCGTGAGCGGCGATGGGCGCAGTTATCGAAGAGAGCCAGCAGCGCGCGAACATAGCAGTGAAGCGGTTGAAACAAGCAGCTTCGAGTGAAGCCGGCCAAGGATTACCGGAACAACCGGGCTTGAACTCTCTAGCCGAAGAAGGCGAAGACACCGATGCCCACGAGGATAAGCCCAATTGCGGCGATCTTTTCCTTGCCAAAAAAAAAAAAAAAAAT
>CADBRF010000006.1 GCA_902796975.1 uncultured Coriobacteriaceae bacterium | reverse complement strand
GAAAGGCATCGATATCACACAGGCGACGCTCTCCAACCAGCTGAAGAAGCTGGAGGAAGAGGGGCTCGGCTTGCGCACAGTCTACCCGGAAAAGCCCCTGCGTGTGGAATACTCCCTGACCGAGATCGGCAGGGAATTTGCCCCTGTGCTTGATTCAATCGAAATCTGGGGTGGCAAGTACATCGAGTATCTTCATAAAAAGAATCGCGAGTAGCTGCTTTCTTGTCTGGCGATGGCTCGCGTGGCAAAAAGTCGTAAAGCGACAAAATTCTAGCGCCGTTGGCTTTGACCTGCGGGATTTGGCATGAGTTCAGAATCCTGAGAGGAAAAATCCGGAATCAATCCGGTTCTTGCCCGGTGCTTACCCGCTTGATATTCGGTTCCTGACAGGAGCTTGCAGATAGAAATGGCGGGTTCAAAACGGGTTCGCCCGATAGGTTTGCCTGCAATCATGCTTCCCATGGAAAGCTGGGATCCGAGGAAGCGAGGTTGCAATGAAAACGTATATCCCAAACATCCCTCCAAGGCAGGCGGCGACTCGCGTTTTTTGCATGCTCCGCGTGGACGGCACGAGCATGGTCTTTGCGGGGCTGCTAGTCGCATGTGCCCTCATTCTCTACCCTCCCCTTATCGCTCCCGGAGCCTACTGCGCCTATGCTGCGGTCTGGCCGGTTGGTACCTCCCAGCTTTCCCCGTCCCTAAGCTTTCATGCTGCCTACCAATACGAGGGAGGAGCATGTGTTCATAGCGGAATTGATATCCCATCATCTGCCGGTGCCTCTGTTGTGAGCCCTGTTTCCGGAACAGCTATCTTTGTGGGAGATGTTCCATCGGGAGATGCCATATCCGCCTCCACGGACAGCCAGACCATGCAGGCTGTCTCCATTGGGCTAGCTGATGGGCGGCGTGTGACGCTCATGCCCTTTGCTTCGGTCTCTGTTGCTCAGGGGGAAAGAGTTGGGGAGGGGGAAGCCCTCGGCACGCTTGCCGCTTCGGGAGACAGGTCCAGCAGTGCCACTCATCTGCACATGGGGCTCAAGCGTGGGGGCTCCTATCAGGATCCGATGAGTCTCTTTGGGGCAGTGTCGAGGCCAGATGCCCAGGCGAAGCCCAAAGCCCTCTCGATTGCAGGCGTTGCTGCAGCGCCGGTGGAGGCCAATGCGTCAGCTCAGGCGCAGGGAACCCAGGAAATTAGGGGTGGAGAGGGCGCCGCTTCTCTCCAGCCAGAGGAAGTGGTTTCTGTTTCCCCAGTGCCCGATGAGGAGCCTGCTGCCGAGGCGGAGCAGTTTGGTTTTATCAGCTCCGGGTCTCCCGCTGCTTATCGCCAGGCAGAACCCGGATTTGATATCGCCCGGCAAGCCAAGGCTTTTTTCTCTCCTCTGGTCCAGGCGTGCTCTCTGCAATTCCAAGATTTAATCCTGTTGATGGAAGACTGCGCGAGCGCGGTTGGGCTGCCTTTCGTGCTGGTATCCCTGGTTGCCGTTCTCCTTGCAGCATTGGTGCTTGGTCTGGGTGCGTACGGAATAGTTAAGGCTTGCCGGAAGATTTTCCGCCGCGCGCGTGTATTCGCAAAATCTTCACTTGTTGCGTCTGGTGGGGAATGCTATCATTCTCAAGCTTATTCCTGCTTCGGGTCCGTCAACCTTCATGTCCCGAAGCCGTTTAGTCCGGAGGAGGTGACAAAATGAAGGCTTACGAACTGCTGTTCTTCGTCGACCCTGCGCTCGACGAGGAGACCCGTCTCGCCACCATGAAACGCATCGATACTGTTATCACTGAGCAGGGTGGCAAAGTCGACAATGTTGAGGAGTGGGGCAAGAAGAAACTTGCTTACACCATCGACAAGCTCGAGGAGGGCAACTACACCCTCATCGATTTCCAACTTGATTCTCAGGCGGTTGCCGAGCTCGACCGCGTGCTCCACATCACGGACGCTGTTGTCCGTTACATGATCACGTGCCGTTCGGACCGTGAGGAGACGGTTGAGAATGCATAAGGGCATCGCCACTGCATTCAACTGAAAGGAACGTTCCATGAGCATTAACAAAGTGATGATCACCGGCAATCTGACCCGTGACGCCGAACTGCGCACCACGCCTTCGGGCACTTCGATTCTCAATGTGGGAGTCGCCGTGAATGATCGTCGTCGTAACCAGCAGAGCGGCGAATGGGAAGACTATGCGAATTTCATCGATTGCACGATGTTCGGCCGCCGTGCCGAGGCTCTCGCGCAATATCTGACGAAGGGCGTCAAGGTCGCTATTGAGGGCAGACTGCGCTACAGCTCATGGGAAGACCGGAACACCGGCCAGCGTCGCAGCAAGGTCGATGTCACCATCGATGAAATCGAGTTCATGTCCTCGCGCAACGGCGGCGGCTTCGGTGGCAACGACGGCGGCTATGGCCAGGGCAACGGCGGCTACAACCAGAACAATGGTGGCTACCGTCAGAACAACAACGGCTACGGCCAAGGCAATAACGGTGGCTACAACCAGGGCAATGGTGGCTATAACGGCGGCTATGGCCAGGGTAATTCCGGCAACGTTTCTTCTGCACGCATTCCAGAGGCACCCGCTCCGGCTGCCTACGACGACGAAGACATCCCGTTCTAGGGCCTCGTCTCCGCAGATTTTTTGTGAGGAGGAATCATGGCTGAATATACGCATCAAGTCCACACCAAGCGTTGCCCCTTCTGCAAGGACGACGTCAAGGAAATTGACTACAAAGATGTGCAGACGCTCCGTCACTACGTCACTGACCGCGGCAAGATCAAGTCTCGTCGCGTCACAGGCGTGTGCACTCAGCATCAGCACAAGCTTGCCGCTGCAGTTAAGCGCGCTCGTTTCATGGCGCTTCTGCCTTACACCGTCAAGGTTGCTAGCGGCAACGGCGGACGTCGCAAGCGTTCGTAAATGACTGCTGTTGTCATAGACACGATTGATTTTCTGCTCTTTGCGATTACGATCTTCTGGGTCGCCCGCAAGCCGAGCACTATCAAAGTGTCTGTGATGATTGGCATCGTGTCCATCGAGCAGATGGGCATCGCGTTTGTTGCAAGCGCGGCAGAAGGTTTGAGTGTGTACGAGTACTACCAGCACCAGATGTCAGCTGCAATGCAGTCGGCTGAAGGTGCGGTTGGCACGCAAGCAGGGGTTGCCCAGGAAGCGATAGATTTTGTTGCGTCTCTGTGGCCCTCGCTTTTCGTGATTCAGGCAGCGATACTCGTTTTTATCGCAATTGTCCTCTATTGGGGCTTGTGCGTACTGCTCAAGCGCAAGACTGGCTGGAGCGTTCCGCTCTCGCAAGTCGATTTGCCGATTTGGACTGTTACGCCTGTGCTCGTGGGGCTGGCGCTCTATGTGGCGGCCATACTCCCCGCAGTGCAGGATTTTCCAGCGCTCTTTGCCGTCGCGTGCAACGTACTGGCGCTTTCGATAATCCCATGCACTGCACAGGGCGTGGCTTCGTCGAAGGGCGTCATGAACCAGATGGGGCTGAGCTTGGGCTGGCAAACTTGCGTAGCTCTACTCGGTATCTTTTCTGGACTTGCCTTGTTTGTCCTACCCATTCAAGGGCTGGCAGACTATTGGGCAAACTTCCGCAAGCTGCCCCGAGATGGGGTAGCCCAGGGATAGGGCGGACCCGTAAGGGAAAGCACCAAAGCTTTTGCACATCTGTCTATTGCAGAAGCCTTGTGAAAACAGGCGCGTGCATATATGTAAGCGGTCCTGCGCCATAGCGGGACATATGAAAGGAATCGACCATGAAGGTTATTCTTCTGAAGGAGCTCCAGGGTCGCGGCGGCGAAGGCGACGTCATCGATGTCGCTCGTGGTTTTGCCGTGAACTATCTGCTCCCGCAGGGCATTGCCGTTGAGGCAACCAAGGGCGAGCTCAAGCAGCTCGAGCAGCGTCGCAAGAACATCGAGAAGCGCGAGCTTGCTCGTACCACCGATGCAGCAACCCTCAAAGAGGCCCTCGATGGCAAGTCCATCAACATCTTTACGCGTGTTGGCGAAGAGGGCCAGCTCTTTGGCTCTGTCACCACGAAGATGATCGCCGATGCTATTCTCGAGCAGGTTGGCGTCACCATCGACCGCAAGCGTATCGAGCTTGGCAAGGGCATCAAGACCGTTGGCAAGCATGACGCAATGGTTGACATCTATCGTGACATCAAAGCTGACGTCACCGTCAATGTCTATCCCGAGGGCACTGAGCTCGAGATCGTTGAGGAGCCCGCTGAGGCCGAGGCAGAGGCTGAGGAAGCTCCCGAGGCTGTTGCAGAGGCAACCGAAGAGGCTGCTGAGTAAGTCTCTTATATTATTGTGTAGCTTGAAAGCGCCATCCGATAACATCGGGTGGCGTTTTTCATGCGTTTTTTGGCAAACGTGTGGGCGGAAAGGGACGACTTGTGAAAATTGGCACGGCTGACGTGGATGCGGCGATCTTCGATTTCGATGGAACACTTGCGGATTCCATGTGGGTTTGGGATGCCGTAGACCGTCAGTATCTTTCCAAGCGTAATATCGCCTATACCAAGGAGTACGGCGAAATGATCGCTGTGCTCGGGTTTGAGGGCGGTGCAGATTATGTTGTCAAAGAGTTCGGACTCGATGAACGCCCGGAAGACATCATCGCGGAGTGGAAGCAGCTCGCCTGGGATGGGTATGCCACGCAAGTAACGCTGAAACCCGGCGCGCATGAATATCTTCGTCAGTGCAAGTCTCATGGCGTGCCGCTCGCCATTGCCACTTCCTTGCAGCGTGCCTTGCTCGAACCGGCGCTTCGCAACAACGGCGTCTTTGGGATGTTCGATACCATCTGCGTATGCGATGAACTGGGCTGCGGTGGCAAATCAACACCAGCTGTCTATCTCGAGGCCGCCCGCAGGCTGGGAGTGGCACCCGAACGCTGCGCGGTTTTCGAAGATGTTGCCACTGCCGCAAGGTCTGCCAAGAAGGCAGGCTGCTATGTTGTGGGCGTGTATGACGAGCATAAGCAGCAGGCATCCGATGAGCTTGCCTCGATAACCGATCTCTTCATCCCCGATTTCACATCGCTTTTGGAATTCAAACGTTGATTCCACCAGCCAAAAGCCGCTGGGGAAAGTGGCTAGCGAGGGCAAAAGAAAAAGGCCGGAACCAGTGGCTCCGACCTTGACAATTCGCTGGTGCGCCATGAGGGATTCGAACCCCCGACGTCCTGATTCGTAGTCAGTTCCTCTATCCAGCTGAGGTAATGGCGCATTTCAAACAGCTCGAATATCTTAGCATCTAGAAGATGCTTGTCAAATGTTTTTTCAAAAACGGGCTCAATAGACCGTTGGCAGAGCTGAACGGGACTTTTCGGTAGCCCAGACGAAGGCGCTCAGCGAGAACGGATCTGATGCATCAGGCGTAAAACCCCTGTACAAGCAAACCGCATACAACTGAAATCGCAAATAGTCCCACGATAATGGCAACCGCCTCGCGCTTCT
>CADBRF010000005.1 GCA_902796975.1 uncultured Coriobacteriaceae bacterium | reverse complement strand
GTATTGGGTGCGGTTGGCACCTTGACGAGCGGTCCAGCAGAAGTAGCTGCAGGTGCCGCGCCCTCGCCCGCGTTGGCCTCGTCCACACTCGTGTTAGTTGGTTCGTTCTGAGCAGCAGGCTGGGATTGAGACTGGTCAGCTGCGCCAGTTTGCTCGTCCGGGTTTGCGGCGTGGCTATCAGCCTGAGCCGGCTCAACAGAAGCGGACGTCTTGTCTTGAGCTGCCGCATAGGACACAACGGGCGTGGTAGCCTCTTCGGACATTGCTGGAAGCTCGGTGAGTGCTTGCATTGCGGTTGCTTCCGCATCCGCGCTGTCTTCAACAGCAAATGCAGAGAGCGGCAGCATCATCGAGAACGTAAGCAGCAAGGTTGCGACAGCGGCGAAAAAGAAAACTGCGCGCGGTTCCGCTAAGAAATCACGTTTTCGAATTGTTCTGCCTGCAATGCCTGCCACAGCCGTCACCACCCCATGAAAAAATGAACCCTCGACGTTATCTTCGCACTTCAACTCCCCTATCCTATCCTAGAAAGCATATCCACAGGTGAAATAACGGTGAACGAACTGCGCTTTTTCTCCTCCGCTTGTGCCTTGTCCCCCACCGTCTCGCTTCTTCCCCGCTGCCACCTCGCCTTTTGCCACTGACTCTCCCCAATTGCCAACGTCCGGGAGGGCATAAAGCTGGGAAGTTTGCTGCGGGAGAGGGCACGAGGGCAGCAGGGTTACAGACAGGTGCAGACCATGCGATTTCGTGCCCTGTCGCCGGGCGGCATGAAGCCCTCTGGAGGGCACGAGGGCGCCAGGGCTGCAGTAGCTGAGGGCATGAGACGGGTAGGTCTGAAGTCGGGTGCAGAGATGAGGCGGTTATGCCCTGCCGTCAGGACGAGAAGGCGTTCCCGGAGGGCATGAAGCATACAGGGTTGCAGCACCAGAGGGCATGAAGCGGTAAGGCCTGCAGCTAGGTGCAGGCCTTACGGGGTTATGCCTTGTTGCTCGGGTAGAACCGGGATTATGCTTCTAGGATGTCCTGGATAATCTTGGCAAGTGCCTCGCCATAGCCCTTGTCAGCTGCCCAGGTGCCGCCAAGCTCCATGACTGTGGGAGCTTTCCCGCGCGGGGAAACATAGCCAAAGCGGTCATCGACCTTTTCCTGGTTGAGATCATCGGTGGAACCATAGGCCTTGAGATGCTGGGTCTGGGCGCGAAGGCCGATGCGAACAGCGTTCTGTTTCCCATAGCCTCTATCGATGCTCAGTTCCACGAAGTCGATGCCGGGATTGCCGCCACCCGTGGCTCCCAAGCCGCCAAAGTTGCACTGGTCAGCGGAGACATCGCCGCCGAACTTGAGATAGCCCGTCTCGTGGACGACCTGGGCAAAGAGGACTTCGGCGCGCACGCCTTCTGCTTCCGCTTCTTCGAAGACAATCTGGGTGAACTCGTTGATGTTCTTGGCGCCGTATTGAGCGTAGACGTCAGAAGGATAGGTGGAGCTTCCCACGCTCTGAATATAGTAGCGGGCCATCTGAGCGGCTGTCGTGCGCGATGCGCCCATGATGCGGAGGTCGTCCCTGTCTACGTAGCCCGTAGTACCGAAGTCGTAGGACACGCCATCGATGACCTGCTCGCCATAGACCATAGCGCCATCGGGAGTGGCAAAGTAGGAATAGAGGCCCTTGCCATCGCCTGAGTTCCACTGAATCCAGCCCGTAACCATGCGCGCATTGCCATCAAAGTAGTAGCGGCTGCCCTCGATGTATTGGGTCCACTTGACATTGCGGAAATTCTTGGCAGGGTCAAAGTAGTAGCGGCTTTCATCGATGTCGTGCCAGCCGGAATAGGCTGCACCATCTTCGCCAAAGTACGAGCTGGCGTTCTCGCCGTTCCATTTGACCCACCCGGTCACCATGGTGTAATCGCTATCGAAGTAGTAGAGCTTCCCGTTGATGGTCTGACTCCACCTGAGCGAGGTGAAGGTGTCGGGATTGAAGCAGTAGGTCACATCTCCCACAGCGGTAAGACCAGAAGCTGCAGCGCCATTCTCCCCGAAGAAGGAGTAATCGCCTGTGCTGTTCCAGCGGATGAGACCCTTCTGCATGACACCATTGCCGTTGAAGTAGTAGCGGTTGCCGCTGATGTAGTGAGTCCAACGCACCGTGTGGTTATCGGCGGCAGGGTCGAAGTAGTAGGTATCGCCCTCGGAATCGGTATAGAAACCGGATTTTGCCACACCCGTGACAAGATCGAAGAAGGTCTTAGAGCCATCAGCGTTCCAGGTAATCCAGCCCATCACCATCTGAGATGCGCCGTTGAAGTAGTACTGGACGCCGCCGTCCTTCAGGCTTTCCACCAGGGTTCCGCGCGGCATGTTGAAGAACCTAGTCCAGCGCACGGAATGGTTATTGGACATGGGGTCGAAGTAATACACCACTTCCTCAATGGTCTGCCAGCCAGAGACAGCAGCTCCGGTCTTGGGGTCGAAGTAGGTCTTCGTGCCTTCGCCGTTCCAGGTGATCCAGCCCGTCTGCATAACGGAGGCGCCGTTGAAGTAGTACTGGGCGCAATCGATTTTCTGGGTCCAGCGCACGGAATGGTTCCAGTTCTTGGGGTCGAAGTAATAGCGGTCGCCGTCGATGGTCTGCCAACCGGAGAGTGCAGCAGCATGGCCTGTGCCCGTGGTGTCCTCGAAGTAGCTCTTGGTGTTCTCGCCGTTCCAGGTGATCCAGCCGGTCTGCATCTGGTAGTTGCCATTGAAGTAGTACTGGCCGTTATCGATGGTCTGGGTCCATCTCACCGCATATCCATCGCTGCCGAAGTAGTAGGTAGCGCCGGAATCCGTGACCCACGCGCTGATGGCATAGGTGCCATCGTTATTGCGATAGCGAAGGCCCTTGGAGTCTGTCACGAAGTTCTTGTGCAGGTCGTATTGGTTGACAATACCCAGGGCGATGGCATAGCCGATCTTCTTGAGGTTGGCGTCCTTGGCGAGATAGGCAGCGTCGTTAGAGTTGTCGATGAAGAGGTTCTCGGAGAGAACGGCGACAATGCCGGCCTTGCGGCTGTTGCGGAGCACAGAGAGATAGTCGCCAGTGCTGCCATCAGGATAGGTGCTGCTTCCATCCCACGTTTTCACGCCGCGATCGCGGAAGCCAAGTTCGTCCTGCGCGTCGAGAATCGATTGCGCCAGCTCCTGGCTCTCTTCGGCAAGCTCCTTCCTGTAAGAGCTGTCGTTGAAGGCATAGCACTCGAACCCGGTCCCGCCACCAGCGTTGATATGGACGCTCACAAAAACGTCGGCACCAACGCTCTCAGCGTACTCGACACGAGCAAGCAGGTCCGAGGCGGTATCGCTCCCCAGCGGTGTGCCATCTGTGCGAGTCAAGTAGACCTTGATGCCCGAATATTGGCTCAGATATTCCCGAATGTACTTGGCGATAGCGAGGGTCAGGTCCTCTTCGTGCAGACCGTTGCTAGAAGCGCCGGTATCAACGCCCTTCGCGTGTCCAGGATCGATAACGATAACCAGCGTGCCATTGGAGGACGAGAGCTTCGCGGGAGCCTTCAGCAGCGCGGTGAGCTCTCGTTCTGCCTGCTTCAGATCAGTCTCGGCGGAAGTCTCCGTGATGAATTCGGTTGCTGCTTCGGAGGTAGATGCGGTAGCATCTTCCGTCTTGATCTCACTGGCTGCAGCTTCTGAGGCGCTCTCGCCAGTCGAAGCGTTCTCCTCGCTCTCAGCGGAAGGATTTGCGGAAGCATTATCACCCGTTGTCGGCTCAGTAGCAGAAGGTGTGGTCTCGTTCACAGCTTGTTCAGCAGGAGTGGTTTCATCTGCAGCAGGTTCTTCGACAGCTTCAGTCTCCTGCCGCAAAGACGTGTCGCTATCCTCTGTTAAACTTACCAGGCTGTTCGGGGAATCATCGCTCGGCGCAAGCGCCGCCGCCGTCTGCTCGGCGGGCATTTGGGGGTTATCAGCTTCTGCCGCAAAGGCATTCGTGCCCCCAGCGAGAGAAAGGGCGATGAAAAGAGAGGCTACGGCTGCAAAGAGAAATTTCAGCCGGTTGGACGGACGGGCTGCTGCGTGCATACTGCTCCTTGAGATGCTGCTCGGCTGCACTCTTGCAAGCGCAGCGTCTGACAAAAGCCAAACATGGTCCTTGCCCTAGTGCGTATAGGTTTTCATACTGTAACGCAACAAGCACTTGACAAAAGTAGAATTTTTATGTTCGAGCGGCAAACGACCCAAGGAGCTGTGCAAATGCGGAAATGCAGCAACTGTTCTGTTAGCGAATCAAACGGACAAGCCTCGGCATAAGTTGAATTTAGGAGCAGCCGGCGTAGAATCAGGAGCTCTTCACCATAACCGTTCTGTACCGGTCATAGGAGACATCTTCTCCCTGGATTCTCGCGTCTACCCTGTAGCGCTTCCCCACCGCTTCCGATTTATCCGCGAGAAGGTATTCCGGATTATTGGTCCAGGACCGCAACACCACATACTTATTCGTCTGTTCATCGAGAACAGAGAACCGGTATTCGACTTTCAAGTCCGGGGGAGCTATCGCCGTTGCCTGCAGCACAACACCATCACCATCATCTTTTGAAGTCAGCTTCACCATCTCGATAGTTTGATGGTCTTTCAGCCACTCGTCGTAGGTTTTATAGAAAAACGGTTCAGTATCTGTGCCGTTATTGCGGAATTTTAATAATCTCCCAATAGACTCGCTGAAGGCGGTCGCCCCCGTTAAGTTGAGATGCTCGAAATCCCTAAAATAGGTATGGTTGCCAGCATCGAAGAGGCGCTTCTTCGCCAGGCAATAATCGTAGTATTCTCCACCGGCGCCTTCAACGGCTTCGCGAATTGTTTCGCTTTTCTCTTCATAGTCTTGGCCACAGTCCATGATGCTAAACGCCGGAAGGGGACCATTCACCACAATGAAGTCAATCCCGCGGGATTCACAATATTCCGCCATCCGAACAAGCGTTTCCATCTTCTCTGAGTTTAGCTGCTTCCTACCATATCTAGAAGCATAAGTTGTAGAGGCACCTTTATCGTAGTTGAGAACTTTATCGTAGCAGCCAAAACCCTTGCCCTTGTATAGCCAGCCATTCTCATTGGCCATGGCAGCTTCGTAGATATCTACATCATTATGCCGCATCTGCACGTTCCGAGTGATGTGTGCCGAGTCGAGAGCAACGTGATTGTAGAGCCACGGAAACATCCAGTTGAGCGAGTATTTGCTGTCGAAATACTCGGGGACCGTAGCCTGCTGAAGCGTATCGGAAATAAAAGCTTGCGGGTCAGACTTGTCTTTGTACAGGGTATATGCCCTACCAGGATAAGTATATGTCGTCTCTTGCAGACTGTAGCAGGTAACGCCGAAAATCACGGTACGCAGGTTGCTATTGTCCGCAACTGCCCTCTTTACGCCCAAAAGGGACTCTTCCAGCTTCTGAGCAGGTGTGCACATGTTGAACGACTTCGTGCCGGCAATCTCATCAACGGCGGCAGGATTGAACCCGTTCTCAAGCAGAGAATCCCCCATCACGACTGTGTCTAAATCGCTTTCCTTCTCGTAATCGAGCCACATCACTTCACTTTTTGACCCATAGGGAATAAGGGCGAAGCAGAGCGCAGCGTTGGCAGCGCATGCCATTGCCAGCAGCACGATGACCTTGAGGACGGTCGATATTCTTTTTACGGTCTTAGAATGTTTCATCTTGCAGTTCTTATTTGATAAGCGCACGCCGCATTCGGGCTTGCGGCGTGTACCATTTGGCCAGGTTTTTATTCTATTTTGTATAGTCGCATCTCAGTGCCTTCAGAGAGTACTACTTCCAGTCCAGGTGTCTGGTCGCTGATATCCGAAAAGCCTGACCAGCGGCTTTTTTGGGAGTCGTATTTGCTGAAATAGGTATCACCACTCTCAACGCCCTCATCTAGCATGAGCAGGTACTTGGCATCGAGCTCTTCAACGGCCTCTTTCACCTGCGGGTCTGTTCCCACCTTGTCGATCTTGTAGCGCACCGTCCAGCGTGCATCGGGCTCGGCACCCATAGTGCCGCCACCTGTTGACCGGTAGAGGGTCTTGATATCGTCGGTGCTGTGGGCAAACATGCTGCCATCAAAGGGCAGGTTGATGACCACGTCATCGCCCGTGATTTCCTTGACCTCGTGGAGGAAAGCACGCTCCTTGCTATCCAGCGCGCTGCCATCGATATCGTTGAACTCGACATTGATTTTCTTCACGTAGCCAAAGGCGGTATCGAGCTTGCCAATGCCGAGCAGCGTCCAGTTGGGGATGTAGTTGACCACACCCGCGCAGAAGATTAGGACCAGAAGGAGCGCGAGAGATGGCTGAGCTTTGAGAGCCCTCTCCTCCCCTTTCTCGATATTTTTCCCACGGATCTTTCTCCAAAGGGCAGAGAGCCCCTCAGCTACAGCCCAGGCGCCAAAGGCTGCTAGGGGAACACCAGCGAGGGCTGCCGTGGCGCCAAGACGGTAAGAGTCGTTGTACCAGAAGCCGGTGATGAGTGGTTTGACGCTCCAATCGCATGCGATGGCGATGACGAAGAAGATGCAGGTCAGAACGTAGCTCGCGGCAAGCCAGCGGAGGTCCTTCTTGCGCAGGGCTGCCACAAGGCCAATCAGCACGAGAACCGCGAGGAGGGGCTGGGCAGGCGTGCGCCTGAAGGCCAGCGTGAGAGCGCTCAAGATGCCCTCCTTGAGCGAGCAGTAGGGTGCCCATCCGTACTCGATGACGTTCTTCATCATCGGGATCTTCGTGCACCCAATCCAGATGCAAACCACCAAGACGAGGAAGGCAATTACCGCAACCCAGCGCACCCAAGGTTTGCGGGGCGTGCCATGGCTGCCGCCGTGCGTGGAAGCCATATTCCACACCTGCCAGGTGCAGAAGGGAATGAGGAGGAGGACTGCAGAGAAGAAGGCGCTGGGGTGGGCAAGACCGGTCGCGCCCAGTGCGAGGAGGGCGAGAATGAAGCTCCGCGCGCGAAGCCCCTTTACCTCCACCTGGAAGAAGAGGAGGAGCGCCACCGTGGCAACAGGGATGAAAGCCGCACCGAGCAGGAAGGGGTAGAGCGGCCCGAACATGAACATTGCCCAGGGGAAGGCACCAAAAGCCAGCGGGAAGAGCGAGCCCATGAGCACGAGTTTGCGGTTGCCCTGGAAGAGGTGGCTCATGAGGAAGAAGAAGCTCGAGGGGAGAACGACTCCCACAAGTACCGTGTTGAGCGCGTTGGCGGCGATGATGGCATTGCCGTTGAGCAAGGTTGCGCTCATAGCGGCGAGCACGGCCCAGGTTGTGGGATAGAAGCTCGGCGAGGTCACGATGGTGGGAGTATCGGAATACGAAGAGACCGTGAGCATGGACCAGTTGCCCGTGTTGGTAAAGGTCTCCACGAGGTTCATATGCAGGAAGTTGTCGTAAATGAAGACGACGGATTCCGGTGAGTCAAAGCTCTTCACCAGGAAATAGCCGGTGAGTGCGAGACCAATGAGCAGGTAGCAGCCAAAGACGGGCCAGGAAGCGTGAGTACCGTAGAAGGGCATCGGCTTTACTTTGCCTTTGCGCTGGCGTAGGGCGAAAACCGCAAAGAGCGCAATACCTAGGAGCAACGTGGGGAAGAAGAGAACTGCCCAAGAGGTGTAAATCCCCAGCTTGCCATAGACAATGCAGAGGACCGCATAGAAGAAGGTCGAGATTGCAGGAGTCGCAGAAAGGCTCAGCACTCGTTCAAAACCCAGCGCGCGAAAGAAGAAGTAGCCGGGAGCATAGAGAAACAGGCATGTCGCCAGCGCCGAGAACAGAAACTGCAGCCACATATGCAATAGACTCCTTCGGAAACTCCCCTACTTGCCCTGGTTGCGGTTGATCTGGTCTCTGAGTTCCTTTTCGCGCAAGGCGACCTCTTGCGAGAGTTCGTTCACGCGGTTGCTGAGCTGCGAGATGCGCATGCTGGAAAGGAAGCTGCGCACAAGCAGGATCGCGATGATAAAGGCAAAGACGAGATTTGCCGGCGATTGTACCTGCAGAAGCTTGGAGAAGAAATAGACAATCTGGGGGAAGATGGCGATGAGAACGAGGAAGACCGCCACCACAATCCAGAAAACGGTGTCAGTAATCTGGACATGCGCTTTCTTGACCTTGTGAAAGGTGTAGACCAGCAGAAGCGCCGAGCCGAGAATGAGAACGAGACGAAGTGAAAGACTCATGTGCTAGGCCTTTCTAACCCACTGGAAGAAGAGGATGCTGAGACCCATGCGCATCATGTACATGGCCGATTTGGCAGCGCTCAGGTAGCTCGTCCCACCAAAGCGTTCTGCCATCGTTACGGGAACCTCCACCACCTTGGCGCCCTGGCGGATGGCAAAGGCCACCGTGTCGGGCTCGGGGCTGTATTCGTCGTCTTTGGCAAACCGCTCGATGAGCTTGCGCCCGTAGAGACGCATGCCGGAGGTTGGGTCGGCAATCTTCTGGTGCGCTGTGACGTTAATCATGGCAGCGAGGAAGTTGGACCCGATCATGCGCATGGTGAGCTTTTTCTTGGCGTTGACGAAACGCGAGCCGATGACGATATCCGCCTGTTCAGCAAGAGCGCTCTGCGCCATGGGGAGCAGGTATTGCGGGTCATGCTGGCCATCGGCGTCGAACTGGATGACGTAATCGTAGCCATGGCTGTAGGCGTACTTCATACCGGCACGAAAGCCCGAGGTCAGGCCGGTATTAATGGGCAGGTCGAGGAACCGGTAGCCGTTGTCACGGCAGATCTTGCGGGTGTTGTCAAAGGAGCCATCGTTCACTACGAGATAGTCGAAGACGAACTCCTCGTGCTCCCCGAGATAGGGGCTGAGCCACTCCATGGTGTGAGTGAGGCTCTCCTCCTCGTTAAACGCGGGAATTATGATGAGTGCGCGTTTCAGAACTGCTTCCCTTCGATGCGAGCCCTACGCCCTTGCGCGTACGGCGATGCTGTCATCCGAAATATACTCCACATTCTAGCAAGAGTTGCCAACTTGACCGTATGCACACGCCAGCCCTCATGTGAATCTCGCGGCAGGCGGAATGCATACCTGGTGGCTCGCTACCCCTTGACCTTCCTCACAAGCGCCTCGAACGCCTTCTCGGGGAGAAAGCGCATGAGAATCTCGAACTTGGCGGTTTGCGGGGCGAGATACCGGTAGCGCCACAGGCCCCTGATGCTCCCATCCATGCGCGCCTGGGCAAAGCCCATGATAGGCTCGCAATCGGGGGAATCTGGAAAGTGCTTGACGAACTCCTGCGCCAGCTCATAGGAGTGAATGACCCGGCGAAGGCGCCAGTCCGCCTTGGTGTTAATGTTGCTGAAGGAACCCGAAACGTTGTTGCCATGGCGACGATACTGGACGAGCGGCTCCTCGATATTGGCACAGGGGCCGAGGGCATTTGCCCCCAGAGCGAGCCACTTGTCATGGCCGGAATGCTCCGGGAAGGGCAGGAGCTCGCGCGCCACATCCGCCCGGACCATGGTTGCCATGCCAATGGCATAGCAGGTGGTTGCAGCGTAGGGCGCGTAGTGATCTCCGGATTTCCAGGTGAGCTCAGGGCTGTTGGGGTGCGCCGCCCGCCAGCTCTGCTCCACGACCTCGCCCTCGCCATCGATAATCTGCCGGTCGCACACCGCGAGGGTGTAGCCTTGGTCGAGCGCTTCCACACCACGTTCGATGCGCCCGGGCAACCAGATATCGTCTTGATCGCAAAGGACGAGATATTCGCCATCGGCCAGCTCCACGAGATGCTCGAAGGCCTTGATGAAGCCACGGTTCTGGTTCGTATCCTCGTACTTGAGCTCGTGGCGTGTGCAGTGCTCGCGGCAGAAGCTCTCCCACCCCGTGCTCTCGGGGCAATCGTTATAGACGATGACATCCATGTCGTCAAAATCTTGCGCGTCGATGCTCTCGAGCTGCTGCGCAAGGTAGCGCTCGTCGGGTTTGTATATCGACATGAGGACCGACACCTTGGGCATTGTCCGGCCTCCCCTTTCCGCGGCACAGGTTTGCTGACGTGCCGTGTCCACCTCCACATGAAAACGCACGCCCGCCGGCATGAAGTTTTAGTCTACGCCAAACAGCAAGCCCACGTGCATGTTCGTGCACGAACGGCGCGTGCCATACCGCCCGAGACGGAAAACGCAACGCGCCCCTCTGCCCCATTGGCGCCCAATGTGCAAGAATAGCCAAAATCTCAGACGTTGAAACGAGACAAGACGCATGACAGAGCAAGAACCAATCGCGGTGAGCATTTGCTGCACCACCTATAACCAGGTTGGCTATATCGAGGACGCCATCAAGGGCTTTCTCTCCCAGGAGACGAGCTTTCCCTTTGAAATCCTCATCAACGACGACTGCTCCACCGACGGTACGACAGATATCGTCCTGAAATACGCCGAGGAGTATCCCGGCAAGGTCATCGCGGTCACGCACGACGAGAACCAGTATTCAAAGGGCCACTACATGACCACGGACTTCCTCTATCCGCGCGCACGGGGGAAGTACATTGCCTTGTGCGAGGGCGATGATTACTGGATTGACCCCCTCAAGCTGCAACGTCAGTATGACGCGCTCGAGAACCACCCCGAGAGCAGCTTCTGCGTGCATGCGTCCAAGACGGTCGTAGCAGACACGGGCAAGGTTCTCACGGTCAACCAGCCCTATGCCGAAGATTGCGAAATTCCGCTTTCGGACATCTTCGAACGCAACCACAGCTTCGCCACGGCGAGCCAGTTCATGCGCAAATCCGCCTACGATTCCTATGTCTCCACAGGGATGTACAAGGTCCCGGGCGATGGCGATTTCAAGATGTGCGCCTACTACGCCACGCTCGGCCCGGTCATCTATCTGGCTGAGCCCATGTCCGCCTACCGGGTCTTTGCCCAGAACTCCATCAACCGGGGCATCCTGCAGCTTCCCGCAGATGAGCAGCGGGCTATGCAGGACCGACTCCGCACGGAGCGTATTGGCGTGCTCAAGCACTTGGACGAACTCACGCATGGCATCTATCACGCCCAGATCGAGGAGGGCGTTGTTGCGGCAAACTATGGGTTCCTGAAGAGCATCGCCGATGTCCCCGCCATGAAGAAGCAGTTTCCCGAACGCTACAAGGCCGAAACGGCCCTCCGCAAGCTCATCCTCTTCGGAAAGCACTCCATGCCGCACACCTACGCCTGGATCGCCAAGCGCGTCTACCACCTGTAGCAGCCGCGGCAACCCTGCGGGCGCTGTGCCCTCCGTGGGCGCTTTACCGACCCGGTCACAGGGCACAGCCCGGCCATCTCTGCACCCGCCTGCAGACTTCCCCACTTCGTGCCCTACGCAGCTGCAGACTTGCCCGCCTCGTGCCCTCCTGAGCCGCCTTACCGATCCGAAGGCAGGGCATAACCCTGCCATCCCTGCACCCGCCTGCAACCTTTGCGGCTTCATGCCCTCCGATCAGTCGCTTCCACAACAGAGAAAACCCGCAGCCCCCTCTTGCGTTCCGAGGAGCTGCGGGTTGTTTTACTGAGCAATTAGTTGACGCACGGGGTGATGCTGCACGTAATGAGGCTATCAGGCAGCGCCTGCCGCGGCTATGGCATCGGCAATGGCGCACACATTGGCACGCGCCGTATCGGTGGGTAGCTCGCACCCGGGCATGACCATGGCATGATAGTTTTTCGCCTGGTCAAGACACTTGTTCATGGCGGCGGTTACCTCTTCAGGCGTTGCATCGTAGACATCTGCTGTGGGGCTGATATTGCCATTGAGGATGACAGCGTTGTTGACTTCCTCAAGCGCAGCACCCCAATCCACAGCTGCATCGACGTCGATAATCTTGGCGCCGCAAGTCTTGGTGAGCGGGATGAGGTTGGTCGTATCGCCACACATGTGGAGCCTGCCCGTTATTCCGCACTTCTCCATCTCGGCGTAGATGCGCTTATGGAGCGGGAGAATATGCTCTTCGTAAGTTTCTGGCGGAACGAGCGAGGCAGTGGGATCTGGCACATACATGTACTTGACGCCGACTTCTGCCAGACGATGAATGAGGTCGACAATAGTAACCATGACCGTTTCGAGAAGCTTGTCACACAGTTCGGGCTCGTCGAGGATGTCCATGAGGAAGTCCTGCATGCCGCGGATGTTGGCGGCCGTGGTCATGGGGCCAACACAGGCGACCATGGGATAGATATCGGGGTCCTTCACGGCAATCTCAGCAGCGATAACGAGGTCGTTCACACGTTTGATATCGGCAACCTTGAGCGGCTTGATGGTGTCGACGTCCTCGATATCATCCAATGCCGGCTTGACAACATAAGGCAGCGCATCTGCAGAAAACGCAATCTGGGTGCCATAGCCCTCAGCTGAACGCAGAAGGTCTGCGGCAATCTGAATATAGTCGAGGTCGAGGTCGCGGGCGGCAAGCGCAGCTGCCTCTTCCATCTTCACCGGATCCTTGCAATAGGTCTCGATATCGATGCCGGTGTACTGGGTGACAACGGAACCGACGATGGTGAGATTCGGACGCCTATCTACAGGCTTTCCAGCGACAAAAGCATCAAGACGTTCTTTGGAATTCATGAAAACTCCCTCCGTTTGATTGCCTACTGTATCGGTATGGAATACCTGCATAGTAGTCCTGTCACAGGGGAAGTTAAAGTGCAGATGGACAATTTGTTAACTAGTTCACAAATTAGTTTCGTCTGCTTCCCCGCCCGGGTGCAGACCTGTGAGCTCCGTGCCCTCTGCGGCAACAACCCTGCGGGCTTCATGATCTCTACGGCAGCAGACCTACGGCTTTCATGCCCTCCGGAGCAGCGTTTCCACCCGAGCAGCAGGACATAACCCGGCATACTCTGCACCGGGCTACAGACCTTGCCGCTTCGTGCCCTCTGCGGAAGCAACCCTACCCGCTTCATGCCCTCCACGGGCGTTCCCCCGCTCCGAACAACAGGGCATAACCCTGCCATCCCTGCACCCGCCTGCATCCTTCCCCG
>CADBRF010000004.1 GCA_902796975.1 uncultured Coriobacteriaceae bacterium | reverse complement strand
GCCGAGCAAGCGCGCGAAGCAGCCCGCAGACTACCGTAGTCTTGCCAGACCCACTCGACCCAGCGGCAATCATAACCCGCGGTGTCGGGCAGCTCGCACTCATATCTTCCCCTCTCCTACACAGCATGACGAGGTAATTGTCATGCGCCGATGCCCGTTGCTTCAAAGATGAAGACGGGGCTTTCCGGGCGGAGCATATGGTAGTGTCCGAGCATCTTTGTTCGCGTGGCGGCGAGCTGGGTGGCGGAGAACGAGCCAATGCGTTTTGCCTGTTCAAGGCTGGTGAGCAGGGATGACGTCTGGGCAACCGTCTCCATGGTGACGGCGCTCACGAGAATGCGCGCTGCCGGGTTCGCCTCGAGCACGGCGTCCAAAATCTGCTCCAGGTTTCCGGTACTCCCGCCGACGAAGACCGCATCGGGAGCAGGCAGACCGTCGAGAGCATCAGGCGCGCGTCCGGGCACAACCGAGAGGTTATAGGCGCCGAAATGCATGCGGTTCTGCTCGATGAGGGCGCAAGCCGCCTCTTCTTTCTCGATGGCGTAGACCCGGGCGAAGTGTTGAAGCGACGCCGTCTCGATTGAGGTTGATCCAGTGCCCGCGCCGATGTCGTAGACAACCTCACCCGCCGCGGGATGCAGCCGCGACGTGATAAAGCCGCGCACTTCCGCCTTTGTCATAGGCGCATCACCGCGGATGAAGCAATCGTCGGGGATGCCCGAGAAGCCCACGTATCCCTTCACTGCATCATCGCAGAGCTGCCCGTGGCGAATCCACATGGATGCGAGCGAGTTGAACTCCCGGCCCGCGAGCTCAGCTGCCGTGGCGGTGGTGATGGTCTCATCCGGATAGGAAAGGCGCTCGGCAACCGTGACTTCGACATCCCCCAGACCCACCTCATTGAGGAGGGAGATGATTGTCATGGGCGTCTGATCGCCGCCGGTGAGCAGAAAGAGGTCCTCGTTTTCCAGCACGAGCCCGAGCGCATCGCAATCGCGCCCGTGGGCGCTTGCCAGCTTGCAGTTCTGCCAGCTGCGACCAAGGCGTGACGCGAGCACCTGCACCGTCGTAAGCCCCGGCAGAACCGTGACCCCGCAGGGAATCTGGAGCTCCTCAAGCTTCGCGATAAGCGAGGTGGCGAGGCTGTAGAAGCCAGTATCGCCCGAGCACACAACGCAAACCTGCCGCATATCCACGCCTTTGAGACGGTCATCGGGCACTTCGTCTGCGAGAACTGCAGCAATCTGGGTAGCCGAAATCGCCTTGATGCAGATGGGCGGCTCCTGCCCAATATCGGCAAGGATGTCAACCGCGCTATCGAGCATGCGCTTTGCGCCAATGAGAACCGTAGCTTCGCAAATCGCATCCGCCGCCTGGACCGTGAGCGAATCGGGCATGCCCATGCCAATCCCCACAATGGTGACGTTCATCTGCTCATCCTTTCCTTCGAGCTAGGCCACGACAATCGTTTACGAGATGACTGTCATGCCGAGCTGAGCCAGCACTTGCGAAACCGTGAAACCGCCCTCTTCAACTGGACGTCTCACCACAATCATGCGCACGCCGCATTGACGCGCCGCTTCGAGCTTTTCCGGGTAGCCGCCCTCCTTGCCCCCGTCCTTGGTGACGAGCGTGGCGATATCGAACCGTTTGATTTGCTCCACGTTGTGCTGGACCGTGAAGGGACCACGCTCGGCGATGATGTGCTCACCTTCGAGCCCGATTGCCTCACATGCAGCCACGGATTTCTCCGCGTCGAGCACGCGCGCATAGAGCCGCGTCTGATAATTGGGCAGGTCAGCATAGGCGGCGATTTCTTTGCTTCCCGTGGTTGAGAGCACATTGCCCTCTTCGTCAATGCTGGCAACTGCCTCCGCGAGACTGTCCACCACCGTGCACCCCTCCATATCGCCGGATTCTCGCACAACGCGAATGTAGGGCAGGCCCACCTTGCCCGCCGCTTCGCGAAGATGCGCGCTTACATTGACAGCGTAGGGATGCGTCGCATCGATGACGTGGGAAAAACCTTCGCGCATGAGAGATTCCATGCCCTGCACACCAAGACCGCCGCGCCGCACGGAAAGATACTCGCTTGCAGAAGTCAGCAGGTTCTCGCCAGTTTCCGTGGCAACGGAGACGAGCGTCTCTACCCCCGCCGCGTCGAGCGCTTCGGCAAGCGTTCTGCCCTCTACCGTACCCCCATAGAGGAGAATCTTCATGGGAGAAGCGGCATTCATCTAGTTCTCATCTTTCCGGGCACCGAATTCCGCCTTCGCCTCATAGCCGCGCGGCGTGACCATACGGCCCCCGATAACGCGGGTCTGGGAGTTGCCAATGAAGGCAGTCGAGAACATATCCAGTTCGCGATCGCGCAGCTCGGCCAAGGTTCCAACCCACTTGCTCTCACCCTCGCGGCCGATATTGCTCACCACACCGCACACCGTTTCTGGCGATTTGTACTTGAGCATGATGTCGCAGGCTCGCTGCAGATGCGTACGACGCTTCTTGCTCATGGGGTTGTAGATGGCAATGCAGAAATCCGCAGATGCAGCCGCATCCACTCGCTTCTCGATGGTCTCCCAAGGGGTGAGCAGGTCAGAGAGGGAGATGGTGCAGAAGTCGTGTGTGAGAGGAGCGCCCAGAACAGCAGCGCCGGAAAGGGCAGCCGTCACGCCACATACCACGTTGATTTCCATGGGTGGGAACTCTTCGGCGAGCTCGAGCACGAGACCAGCCATGCCATAGACCCCCGCATCGCCGCTGCACACCATGACAGTGGTCTTACCGCCGGCAGCCGCTTCGAGCGCGGCACGGCACCGGTCAATCTCGCGGCGCATAGGAGTGGTGAATACTTCCGTATCGGGAGCGAGATGTCTGACCAAATCCACGTAAACGGGATAGCCACAGATGAGTTCCGCTTCCTTCACCGCCTGAACGGCAGCAAGAGTCATCTGGCTCTCCGCCCCAGGGCCAATGCCCACTACTGTCAGTTTCTTCACGGCCTCCCGCCCTTTCTGCTCGCTATGAGCTAAACGTCAGCTCGACCGGCAGCACACCTGCCGAAAAAGTTATACCATCATGGACTTCCTTGTGTACGAGCACCTTTCCACCGCTTGCGACAACGGAACGTTCGCACACATTGTCCGTGCCTGTCACGCTCGATACGAACGCGGACGGAGCAAAATCTCCAGCTACGGCATTGAGAACGTCTGCAGAAAACGTTTTGAAGAGGATGCCGCGGTGCTCGGAAAAGGCGACAATCCCCGGCTCATGTTCCTTCAAATCGATGCTTGCCACCTGAGCCAGGCTTCGTCCATCGAATTCGTGCAGCTTCAAAAACTCATTGCATGCAGCATCGATGCGCTCGAACGGAGTTCCCTTCCGGCAGCCAATGCCCACCGCGAGCGCCCGAGGCACGAGTCGCAAGCCGGGTGCTGAAGTCCTCACGCTCACAGAAGCGTAGGCGTCATCTGGAAATTCCGTCCCCGGTTCGACCTGCACAAATCGCACCTGCGATGGAGGATTTCCCGAAATGGGAAATTCGCTCGCGAGCAGAACCTCTTTACCGGCGAGCAGAGATCCGGAGACTTTCTTGATGCTGCCTATGTTGGCAACGGCAAGCTCCTGCTTCACCGCCCATGAGTCCACTGCCCAAAGACCGTTTACATCTGTAGCTGTGGTGACGATAGCTTCCGCACCGATAAGCCCTGCAATGCGGCGAGCGAGGTCGTTCGCTCCTCCGATATGGCCGGAAACGAGCGGGACAACCCAGCTGCCGCCCTCGTCTACAGAAACCACGGCAGGGTCGACCGCCTTGGATTGCAGATGGGGCGCCACCGCACGCACCGCAATGCCCGTTGCCCCGACAAAGATGAGAGCGTCTGACGCCGTGAACTGCTCTTTTGTCCATGCCGCAAGCGAGATCTTGCCCTCGCCAAACCCCTTGGCAACTCCAGCGGCATCGCCTTCCTGGACAAGCGCCGCCCGGATGCTGCCCGCCAAGGCAGCACCTCGTTCGGTAAACGCTATGATGCCAATCTTCATCTTCGCTTCTTCACCCTCACGCGCGAAAAAATGACAATTGTCTACGAGGCAACTGCCATGGTCATGCTGTGTGGCTGGCCTGACGGAACTCCGTGGTGAAACCGGGGTCGTAGAGCTTGGAGCGGTCATAGGTACCAGCCAGGAACTCGCCCACACAGACGAGCGCAGTCTTGGTGATGTTGTTTTCCCTAGCGGTTTGCGCCAATGTCCCCACGGTGCAGGGGAAAACCTTCTCGTCAGGCCAGGTTGCCTTGTAGACAATGGCAGCAGGCGTATCCGCAGTATAGGCGCCGGCCATGAGCTCATCTTGCAGGGCATCGAGCAGGCTCATAGATAGAAAAATCACCATTGAGCAGCCATGACTCGCCATCGCACGCATGTTCTCCGCCTCGGGCACGGGCGTACGCCCTGCCATGCGGGTGATGATAACGCTCTGGCTCACACCCGCGGGCGTATACTCGGCCTTGAGAGCCGATGCCGCCCCGCAGAAACTCGAGACGCCCGGAGTGTAGTCGTACTCTATGCCCTCTTTATCCAGCGCATCCATCTGCTCGCGTATGGCGCCGTAGAGGCATGGGTCGCCCGTGTGAAGGCGCACCGTGGTTTTGCCCGCCGCCTCGGCTTCACGCATCACAGCCAGCACGTCTTCCAGCGTCATCTTGGCGCTGTTATGAATCTCGCACCCCTCCTTGCACATATCGAGCAGGGCGGGATTGACAAGGCTGCCCGCGTAGATACAGACGTCGCACTCTTCCAGCAGTTTTGCACCGCGGAGCGTGATGAGATCGGGAGCGCCGCTGCTCGCGCCAACGATGTGAATCATGACTGGCCTCCGATGATGATCGTGGTGAAATAGGTCGAAGAGATGCCCGGGTCATCGATATCGGTGAAAACCGCCTCGTTGGGGAGGCCGCAGTTCTGTACGAGCCCCGCGCGGTCTGCCAGACCATAGTCCCTGATACCCTGCAGCACTTCGGGCAGCTTGGACGCGCTCTTCATGAGGACCTTAGTTCCGGGCAGCCCCAACGCTTCATCAAGAGGCATACCGCTTGCCGGAATGACTACCAAGGGGTCGTTGAGATTGGTGAGCGAGACGTTGAGCTTAGCCGCAGATGCGGCAAAGCTGGTCACGCCGGGAATGACAGCCACTTCATAACCCTGGCGTACGAGAATGTCACGAACATAGCTGAAGGTGGAAAAAGCTGAGATGTCGCCCAGCGAGGTCATGGCAACGTCATTACCCGCATCGAGTTCACCAGCGATAAGACGCGCATGCTCCTCGTGGTTTTTCTGCACGGCTTCGGCATCGCGCGACATGAGGAAGGGCAGCTCGAGGATGCGCTTGTTGCTCAAGTCAACCGAGCCCTTGGCGATGTCGAGGCCAAGCGTATTGCCCTGCTTGGTGAGCACCGAGGCAATAACCGGAACCTCGTTCAAGACGCGAACCGCCTTGAGGGTCATATCCTCCGGATCTCCCGGTCCAACCGAAACGCCATAGAGCACGCCACGCTTCTTATCACTCACAGCCAATCATCTCCTTAACTGAATACGCCGTTACTGAAAACCGGCCCTTGTTCTTGCCGTATTCATCCGTCCGCACTTGCCGTAGAAGCTGATATGTGGAAAGGGGGTGTATGACAAAATCAAAATGAGTATCGGGGAAATTTTGTATTTTGTCATACACCCCCTTTCCACATATCAGCCAGCACGCCACGAGTTCACAATTTCCTCGCCCGTATTGCTCATGCCCAAGGTGCCATGCGCGTTCGAGAACACGACGGCACCAATCTTGAACACTCCCTGGCTCCTCCGTTCGATATTCGTCTGAATCGCGTCGATGATGCGTTTCATCACCGGCTTGTCCAGATTGACTTCCTCGAGGATATCGAGACAGGCGTCGGTCGTTGCAGCGTCAAAGATTTTGAGCACCGTCTCCTGGCTTGCCCCACAAGCCGCAGCGTGCGCGGCGAAAATCTCCCGTCGACAGTCCGCCACCTTGGAATAGGTATCCATGATATTGCCCGCGACTTTGGAGAGCTTGCCGATATGCCCAACGACCAGCACTTCCCTGTATCCTTCCAGCACGCACTGGTCGATGGTGCGCCCGATAAAGTTTGCGCACTTCACAATGGGTATTTCGGGAGGCAGACCAAAGGTCTTGAGGAAGTTCTCGCCATAGTTGCCGAGCGCGAT
>CADBRF010000003.1 GCA_902796975.1 uncultured Coriobacteriaceae bacterium | reverse complement strand
GGCGCTGGGCAAATGCCGCTTCGGCAACCTTGCAGGTTGCTTTCGTGATCGACATTACCTCGCTGTCATCCCCGGTCTCTTCCGTCTGAATGCGGTCAAGGCGGATAACGGCGCTCTCCACATGCGGAGCCGGGCTAAAGCAGGTCGGCGGCACCTGGAAACGCCCGGTTACCTTGGCAAATTGCGCCAGCTTGACTGTGTAAGCACCATATTCCTTCGTGCCGGTCTCGGCAGAGATGCGGTCTGCCACCTCGCTCTGCACCATGATTACCATCGAATCGAGAAATTCGAAGCGCTCGATCCAATCCAGAATGACCGTCGCGGCAATTGAATAGGGAAGGTTGGCGACAAGACTACCCGGCAGCCCTGCATGAATCGAATCACACGCCTTGGCTATATCTTCCCGCTCCGCCTTGAGCGCATCCCCCTGGATAAGGGCAAAACGGTCAGAGTTGAAGGCGGTTGTCTCACTCAGGGGCGCAATCAGATCCTTATCGCGCTCCACCGAAACAACGGAAGCATGTTCGAGCAGGGCGGATGTGAGCGTGCCGATACCCGGCCCTATCTCTATGACCGTCGGCAACTCCACCTGCGGTTCTCCCTCGCTGGGAAGAAGATCCGCAAGCTTGAGAATCTTCCCCACCACGTGATCGTCGATGAGAAAGTTCTGCCCGAGCGCGTGTTTGGCGGAGAGGCCAAAACGGTTGAGCATGTCGCGGGTTGCACGTGGATTTGCCAAAGGAGAATAGGTCATGCTTCCCCCTTTCCAAGATTTTCGAGAGCACAAAAGACCAGTTGGGAGACTCTGCCCAAGTCGTACTCGTTTCCAATAAAGCGAAGAATGTTTCCCTCAATGCGGAGGTTTGCGCAGTTGAGCGCCGAGGTGCAAATTGTTTCAAGCGGAGAGCTGCCGAAGGGGTCTCCCCCATCGCCCACCACCAGCAGATGACAGGGCCTTTTCTCGGGAACCCGGCTCTTTACCACATACTTGCGCGCCCAATACATCTGGCACCGGTCGAGCATAGCCTTGAGGCAGGCCGAAGGCCCCGCAAAATACACGGGGGCAACGAGAAACACAAGGTCAGCGCTCTCGAACTTGGAACAGAGGCCTACCCAATCGTCTCCCTTGATTGCGCAATCCCCGGTTTTGAGACAAGCGCCGCAGTTGACACACCAACCGATTCTGTGCGAGGCGAGCGAGAAGACTTCCGATTCGGCGCCATGTTCCGCTAGGGCAGCGCAAATGGCATCCGCCAGCTTTTCCGATTTGCCCTTCGCATGAGGAGAGCCAACAATGACGAGGGCTTTCACCCGGCTCTCTCCTGCCCTGCTCATGCCCGCTCTCCCTCCTGCCAAGACGTGGGTTCGCGGTCAAGCAACGCCAGCGCATTTTGGTAGAGGCATTCGCAGAACGCCCTCTCATCCAGACCAGCCTGGAGCGCAGCAAAATCAGGATGCTCCAGGGCGTGAGCCCTCCCCCATTCGATTTGTGTGAGCGCTTTCGCTTCTTTTCGGGAAATGCCCAGGTCAACGGGACGAGGAGCAAAACCCGCAAGCGCTTCGCCTTCCCCGTGGTAGCCAAAGCAGGTTAGCAGCATGGAAAGACTATAGGCAGTGTGATCGGGCAGGCATTCTGTTCCGCGAAGAGGCTCGGGTGCCATGTAGGGGGCATCTGTTTCGGTGAGCAGCCGGTCGATAGGCACATGGGTTGCCGCCACACGAGTTTCCCAGCTCTTGCGGAAGGTGATGGGGCCGCCGAAGGCGATATGGCAGCCAAGTTCGAGGAAGGGCTCGAGCGTTGCCGCGTCGAGGTTGAAGCAGTGCACAATGCAGCCAGCCTCTGAGACCCCGCAAGCTTTGAGGATGTCAACTGCCTCATCATGCGCCTCGCGAATGTGCAGAGATACGGGAAGACCTGCTTCTTGGGCAATACCAAGCTGGCGAGCGAAAACCTCGCGCTGCACAGGGCGGGGGCTCAGGTCGTAATGGTAGTCAAGGCCAATCTCGCCCAGACAAGCCGTGCGCGGGTCATGCAAACGCTCGAAAAGCACATCCTTCGCGGCATCCCAGTTGCGCGCATTGTGCGGATGGACACCCACGCCAAAGCGGATACGCGGAAGCGGAACTTCAGGCTCTCCCCAACCGGCGAGGATACCGCGCGCTTCCTGCTCCCAGCCATCGAGAAGCTCATAATCAGCAGTGCCGGGGTTGGCATCCGGGGCAATCTTACCGCGGAGCGCCTCAAGATCGGTGTCTTCGTCTTCAGCCGGGTCGGTCATATTCATGAGAAAGCCAAACCCATGGTGCGCTGCACGGGCGATGGAGAGAGCAGGGTTTGCCGTCATGCGAATATGGCAGTGGGTATCGGCGATTCGAATGTCTTCAGGCAGGGCAGGGCCTGGCTTTACCTTGCCCTTAGAATTGCGTCGTTCGTAATCGAGCGCAGCATCGAAATTCTTGAAATCATCTAGAGCCATGGATGAACACTGCCTTTTGTTGTTACATCGAAAAATCGAACCGGACCGCTAGGCCTCAATAGGATCCAGCCCGTATTTAGCACGGAGGGCATTTTCAACAGCGAGGCTCGTGATTCCCTTGAGAGGTCCGTCCATGCGGGCGATTTCCTTGGCAACCGAAGAGGAAACATACATGTGCTCGGGCGACGACATGACGAACAGCGCCTCGAGATCTTTATCGAGACGGTAGTTTAAGGCTGCCATCTGGAATTCATACTCGAAATCGGTTGTGGCACGAAGGCCCTTGACCACAGCGCATGCGCCAACGGAGCGGGCGAACTCCACAAGAAGGTTGTCGAAGGGCTGGACAGTGACATTGTCGAGTCCCTTCACCTCCGACTTTGCTAGAGCAACACGTTCATCGAGCGTGAAGAGCGGCCCATGCGCGCCCTTGCCCTGAGAGGCAGCGACGCCCACGATAACCTCGTCAAACAGCTGCGAGGACCTCGTGATGACATCCATATGCCCCAAGGTGATGGGGTCGAAGGTCCCGGGGACGACCACTTTGCGCATGTTTACTCCTGTTCCGCCGAAGGCACTGTGTCTTCTTTGACTCCGGGGCGAAGATAGATGACACCAATATGACCGTATTTTTTCTGGGTAGAAACCTGAAGCTCATCACAAGCCTCGAAGAGAGCGGTGACCTCTCTAGCGTTCTTGTTCGAATATTCGTAGACGATAAGCGCATCGGGTTTAAGCGACCCGCTGTTCTGAAGATTCAGCATGAGATCGAGAACGTCTGCGGCCGGATAGGCATAGGGCGGGTCGAGAAGAACGAGGTCAAAAGGAGAACCGGGGAGCCTGCGCTCTGCTGCTGTGAACACATCTGCATGTACAAGGGTAGCCTGCCCCCGACCTATCTTGAGCTTTTCCAAGTTGCGCTTCAAAACCTTATGCGCATCGCCGTCAGCCTCGAAGAAGGTGACGCGGCCTGCCCCGCGCGAAAGCGCCTCGACGCCAAGAGCACCGCTGCCGGCAAAAGCGTCCAGCACGGAGACACCCTCGATATCAAGACGAGAGTAGATTGACGAGAACATGGACTCGCGCACGCGATCTGTTGTTGGCCTCGTGGTTTTCTCGCTGGGAGATTCCAAGGTTCTTCCCCTTAGCGTACCTGCGATAATGCGCATTTCCGCATCCTTTCCCCTCTTTGCGCCTCGATTCGTATGGTAACAAGACTTGCCGAACTTGAGGGTATCAGCCGCGAGCGGACTCACTTTCGTATGCATCTGTGAAACGAGCGGCGAGTTCCTGGGCGAACCGGCGGTTTTCAGGGTTCGTAAGCTGTGGATCCGCATCGAGCAACGCTCGGGCATCGGCGTGGGCTGCCGCGATGAGGGGCGCGTCGTCGATAACGTTTACGAGCTTGAGCAGCTGCCGTCCATGCTGCCGAACACCTAAGACATCGCCCTCACGGCGCGTCTTCAAATCGATTTCCGCCAGCTCGAACCCATCATCGGTATCCACAAGGGCCTGCATGCGCGCCTGCATCGCATCATCATCCGCAGGAGGGTCGGCGATGAGGAAGACCCTGCCTGGCTCGCTACCGCGCCCGACTCTACCCCGCAGCTGGTGGAGCTGGGAGAGGCCGAAACGCTCGGCATCCTCGATGAGCATGACCGTGGCATTGGGGACATCAACGCCCACCTCGACCACGGTGGTGGCGACGAGCACATCTATTTTGCCCGCACGGAAATCTTCCATGACCTGCTGCTTTTCCGCGTTGTTCATGCGGCCGGTGAGCAGGCCAATGGCGTAACCAGGAAAGACTTCTCGGGAGAGGCGCTTGGCTTCCTCTTCTGCGGCTTTGGCATCCGAGACATCGCGCCCATCCAGAAGCGAGGCCTGCAGGCTGCCATTTTCCTCGCCCTTGATGCGCTGTTCGCGGGAGACCCCTACGAGCGGGCAGATGACATAGGCCTGCTGACCAGCAGCAACCGCCTCCCGTATGGCCGTATAGGCGATATCCCGGCGGCCGCGCGAGACAAGCTGCGTAGTCGTGGGAGCGTGGCGCACTGGCTTATGGCGGATATAGCTTGTTTCCAGGTCCCCATAAATCGTGAGCGCCAAAGTGCGCGGAATGGGTGTTGCTGTCATGACGAGCAGATCGCTCCCAGGGCCCTTCTCCCGGAGCGCCGCCCGCTGGTTGACGCCAAACCGGTGCTGCTCATCGATGACCACGAGGGAGAGGCGGGCAAAGCTCACATCCGGTTCGAGCATGGCGTGTGTGCCGAAGAGAACCTGGAGCTTTCCCGAAGCGGTATCCGCCAGCAGACGCGCGCGCTCTTCGGAGCTCGTCGCGGCAGTGAGCACGCCCCAGGTGATGCCAACAGCGTCGAGAAGCGGGCCGAGCTTGGTTCCATACTGACGGACAAGCACCTCCGTCGGGCCCATCATTGCTGCCTGGCACCCCGTATCGGCAGCCGTTGCCAGCGCAAAAGCCGCGACCGCTGTTTTGCCTGTGCTCACATCGCCCAGGAGCATGCGGTTCATGCAGCGCGGCGCCTGCATATCGGCGATAATCTCGTCCACGGCTGTTTGCTGCTCGTCGGTAAGCTTGAAAGGCATCGCCTGCTCGAGCTCATGCACGAAGGCACCGGGGGTATGTTCGATTGGCCTGCAGTCCGCTGTCTCCGCATCACGCCGGCGCATCATCTCAACCTGGAGAAAGAGGACTTCCTCATAGGCGAGCCTTCTGCGTGCTTCATCACGCTCTGCCGCAGTGCGCGGAAAGTGAATTCCCCTGAGCGCTGCCTTCCAGCTCTCCAGCCCATAGTGCTCGCGCAAGGAAACAGGCAGCGGGTCATGAAGGTCGGAGGCCTGGTCGAGAGCATTGGCGACAAAACGACGCATCCATTTTGCCGTGAGTTTCTCCGTGGAAGGGTAGATGGGCACGAGTTGCCTCGTGGGACCTTCGCCTTCATCGAGAATCTCAACCAGAGGAGTGTTGATCCGCTTCTCGCCGTAGTCGAAGGTCACCTTGCCCGAAAAGGCAACGCGCATGCCGGGATGAAACTTCTGCTCGAGCCAGCGCTGTCTGAACCAAACGCCCCAAATCGCTCCAGAGTCGTCCACGAGCGAAACCTCGAGGATGTGCATGCGGGGTCGCGGCTGCTTGGCGTTGACTTCATCGATGACGCCGGCAACTGTTGCCATCTGCCCGATGGGCGCAGCCGCCGCGCTCACCACATTGGTGAGGTCGAGGTAGCGGCGCGGAAAGCAAAAGAGCAGGTCACGAGTGGTTGAAATGCCCAGTTTTGCAAGAAGCTCTGCCCGGGATGCGCTGACCTGACGTACTGCGATCACCGGGCCCTCCATAAAGGATTCAGCGGCGTCTCGAACCGATTTTCCTGCGTTTTGTTTTACTCCCCCAGCCAAGCGCTTCCCCTAGTCCTCTTGCGCAATGTAGGCAAAGCCCACACATCCCGTCGCGACATGCGTCGCGATGACGGGGCCAATCTGTCGTGTGCCGAGGTCCTTGAAATCGATGCCGCGTTCTTGGAAAAGGGCGCGAAGGCGCTCAGCCCCCGGGAGATTGCGAGCGTGGACGAAGACGCCCTCGAGAGGACCAAGTTCGCCAACACGAGCAGCTGCAATATCGGCGAGCTTTGCAGTGGCTCGTTTCATAGACCGTGCCATGCCGAGCTGTGTGACATCTCCATCGTCGCTCACCGTGAGAAGCGGTTTAATACCGAGAAAGGAAGCCGCAAGGCCAGTCGCCTTCCCCACGCGTCCGCCCTTGACAAGGTTATCGAGCGTATCCAGCGCGAAGCAGATATCGCAGGACTTGTAGAGCGTGCGCGCAGATTCCACGAGTTGTGAAAACGGTTGGTTTGCATCACGCATGCGCGCGAGCCTGCGCACGAGAAGGCCGAGAGCCCACGTGTTTCGCCGCGTATCTACTACCGCAACCTCGATGGGAGCCGACTGGGCAGCCATCATCGCTGCAGTGCTGGTGCCGGACATGGCAAGCGGGAGATGCACGGAGAGCACATGTGTGTAGCCTTCGGACGCGAGCTGAGAATAGACCTCCCCAAACTCCACCGGAGAAGGCATGGATGTGTGCGGGAGCTGATCACACCGGTCGAGGTAGGTGAAAAAGGCTTCGGCGTTTTCGGGCGTGTTGCCATCGGGAAACTGGGAACCGTCGGAACGGTAGACTTTGAGGTTTACACAGCGAACACCCCACTGTTCAAGCTCCGCAGGAGATACGTCGCACGTGCTGTCGGTAACAAGCGCTATCTTTTCCACGGTTCATCACCTCTAAACAACATGGCGGGACAAAAGCCCCGCCATTTGCTATAAATCATCCTGTTTTGCAGCCGAAAGACCGCTGCATGTTATTCGATGGAGAAAACCACCGGATAGAGTGGCTGTTCGCCACGCTCAGCATCCACTTCGAGGTCGGGGAAGCGCTCTTCAATCTCGTCGCTGAGCGCCTGGAGAGCCTCGTCGCTGAAATCCTCGCCAGCGAGCAGCGTGAGCCTATCGAAATCGTCGTCGAGCTCCTCGATGAGCGCAAGCGTGACTTCCTCGACAGAGGCGCCAACCTGGTCGAGTTTGCCGTCGGCAATGCCGATGATATCGCCCGGATGGATTTCCTCGCCCCTGTCGGACTTGGCATCCTTGATTGCCGTGGTGACCTCGCCACAGTGGACGTCTTCGAGAGCATCGGTCATCATCTCGACGTTCTCTTCGAGCGAAGCTTCCTGGTTAGCCGCAAAAAGGGCGCTAAAGGAAGCTGGAACGGACGTAGTGGCGACGACCGCCGTGGGGATGGGGGCATTCTCGGCAGCGGCATTGGCAGCCATGATGATGTTCTTGTTGTTGGGGAGCAGGATGACCGCATCCGCATTGACCTTATCAACTGCCTGCAGGAGATCTGCCGTGGAGGGATTCATGGTCTGCCCGCCGGAGACGACATAGTCGACGCCGAGGGATTTGAGAATCTCCGCCATGCCGCTGCCTGCGGCGACGGCGACAAAGCCAATGTTCTTCTTCTCGGTCTGCTGCTGCTCTTCGTCTGCAGCGATGCCCTCAGCGCGCTCCTCGCTCTCGAGCACCATATTGTGGATGAAGACCTCGGAAATCTGACCGCGATCGGTCATGTAGTTGAGCACGACACCGGGAGTGTCCGTGTGCACGTGCACCTTAAAATCGGGATGGTTGCCAACGAGCAGCTCGCAATCGCCCATACCAGCCAGAAACTCGAGCGCTTCCTTGGTGTCGACATCGGCGCTGTGGAAGAGGAACTCCGTGCAGTACATATACTTGGAGCCTGCCCAGTCGTGCATGTGCTCGATGGCAACCTTCGCCTCGGGACGGGTGAAATCTGCCGCGGAGGGAAGCTCGCTTGGGTCTCCCGTGACAGCGGCGGCAAAGCTCTGGACGAGGATGGCAAGGCCAAAACCGCCAGAATCGACGACCCCGTTCTCCTTGAGCACGGGGAGGAACTCCGGCGTGCGCTTGACGGATTCGAGGGCTTCCTGCGCCATGTCCTCCAGGCAGCCAAAGGCGTCCTTCCCGTCGTCTGCAGCCCGCTTGGCTGCTGCAGCCGTGTCCTCGAGAACAGTGAGGATGGTGCCCTTGACGGGCTTGCGAAGCGCGCGGAAGGCGACATCGACGGCACGCTGCATCGCCGTGGCGATGGTAGGCGCGTCGAACGTGGTCGCATCCTCGAGGCCCTCGCACAGGCCGCGAAGAATCTGACTCGTAATAACGCCCGAGTTGCCGCGGGCGCCCATGAGCGAACCGTGCGTGACCGCTTTGCGGAGCGCCGCGTTATCTGCGTTCGCAGGAAGCGCTTCGACTTCTTTCACCACGGATTCCATGGTGAGGGACATATTGGTGCCCGTATCTCCGTCTGGCACGGGAAACACGTTGAGACGGTTCACCTCTTCCTTGCGAGCAGAGAGCGCGCTCGATGCGGAGGCGATGCACAGTCGTAGTTCGCTGATATTCATAAGATAGAGTTCCTAACGTTCGTTGGTCAGTTGCGAGTTCTGATGCCCTGGATGTGAATTTCCACGCCCGTAACCGTGAGCTGCGCGGAATCCTCCAGCACGTACTGCACCTTCTCTGCGAGCATGCGGCTGACCTCGGTGAGATTGGTGCCATGCTCGACGATGATGTAGAGATCGACATGAACGCCTTCGTCGGTGACCTGGACATCTACACCACGGCGCATGCGGCTGGCGGGGAGAAGCTTTGCGATGCCGTCCGTGAGCGTGGGCATGGACATGCCGACCACGCCATAGCTCTCAAGCGCGGCGTAGCCCACCATGTCGGCAACGACGTCATTTGAAACAGACAAACTTCCCGGTATGGATACTGCCATGGTTTCTCCTTGAATTTCTAGAAAGTTAACCGACAGAGTTAACCTGCATATTATAGAAGATAGCGCGTGTAACCACTGAAAAGAGCACGATTTACGCGCATATCCTTCCGTGGATGACGTTGAACCAAGCCAGGCGCTCTACTTGAAGCGTGCGATTTTATGCCGTTTATATGCACACATGCGGTCCAAGAGCTTTCGGATGTACCAGTATTATTTCCATTGTCTTATAATGTAGGGCTGTGTATTTGGCACATGACATGCTGCCATCGCCGACAGGAAGGATATCCGTTATGGAACGTGAGAAAGCTTATGTGCTCTGGTTTGATGAGCTAAGGCGCGAAGATGTCGAGATTGTAGGCGGAAAATCCTCCTCTCTCGGCGAGATGACGTCTGCAACAGACGTGCCCGTGCCCTATGGCTTCGCCACGACTGCGTACGCTTATCGCCATTTCATGGAGGTCACCGGCCTCACCGACCGCATCCGCAAGGAGCTCGAGCGCCTCACCGACATCGAAGACACCAACCTTCTTCGTGATGTCACCGATAACATCCGCGCCATGATCTGCGCGCAGGAGATGCCCGCCGATATCGTCGCCGACATCGAGGCTGCCTATGCCGAGCTCGGCCGCAAGATGAATGTGGAGAACCCCTTCGTCGCCGTCCGCTCTTCTGCAACTGCAGAAGACCTCCCCGACGCGAGCTTCGCTGGCCAGCAGGACACCTACCTCAACGTGACCGGCCCCGAGATGGTCGTCCAGAAGATTAAGGAATGCTACGCCTCCACCTTCACCGACCGCGCCACCTACTATCGCGAGCGCGCCGGCTTCGACCACCTCTCCATTGCTCTCTCCGCAACGGTGCAGATGATGGTCTTCTCCAAGGCCTCCGGCGTCATGTTCTCCATCGACGTCGCCACAGGCAAGAACGACGTTGTCACCATCGAGGCCTCCTACGGCCTCGGTGAGATGGTCGTCCAGGGTGCCGTTTCCCCCGACAACTTCGTCGTGGACAAGGCAACCATGGAAATCAAGCGTCGCATCATCTCCGACAAGCACATCAAGATGATCCGCAAGCCCGAAGGCGACGTGGAAGAGGTTCCGGTCCCCGAGGACGAGCGCAAGCAGCAGGCAATCACGGACGAGCAGGTCAAGGAGCTCGCCACCTACGCCAAGCAGCTCGAAAAGCACTATGGCTGCTACATGGATATGGAGTGGGGCATCGACGAGCGAGACAACAAGGTCTGGCTGCTCCAGGCACGCCCCGAGACGGTTTGGTCACGTAAGAAGCAGGAGGGCGCAACCGTGGCAGAAGAAGAGCAGGAAACCACCGAAGATCTCAACGTCATCGTCACTGGTCTTCCCGCTTCCCCCGGCAAGGCAGCTGGCAAGGCTCACGTCATCACCGACCCGGCTCGCATCGACGAGTTCCAGAACGGCGAGATTCTCGTCACCACGATGACCGCTCCCGACTGGGTCCCCGCCATGCAGAAGGCCAAGGCAATCGTCACCGACGCTGGTGGCATGACCTGCCATGCGGCAATTGTCTCCCGCGAGATGGGTATCCCCTGCATCGTCGGAACGGCAAGCCTCTCCGAGGCTGCAACCGCCTCCATCAAAGATGGCCAGGAAATCACCGTCGATGCCAACAACGGCACGGTCTATGCGGGCGTCGTGAAGAGCGTTGTCAAGGCAGAAGAACCCGAAGCCGCTGCAGCTGCAGCCGCACCTGCCGTCTTCGTTCCCGCAACGGGCACCAAGATCTACATGAACCTCGGCAACCCCGACCTCGCCGAGAAGCACAGCAAGCTTCCCGCCGACGGCATTGGCCTCATGCGCGAAGAGTTCATCTGGACCACCTTCATCCACGAGCATCCGCTGTATCTCATCGAGACCGGCCGTTCTCAGGAAGCCGTCGATAAGCTGGCAGAGGGCATGCGCAAGGTTGCAAGCGCCATGGCACCTCGTCAGGTTGTCCTTCGCCTCTCCGACTTCAAGTCCAGCGAGTACCGCGGCCTCAAGGGTGGAGACAAGTACGAGCCCGAAGAGCCCAGCGCCCTGCTCGGCTGGCGTGGCGCTTCCCGCTACTACGACCCCAAGTACCTCCCCGCCTTCAAGCTCGAGCTCGAGGCAATCAAGAAGGTCCGCAACGAGTATGGCCTGAAGAACCTCATGGTCATGATTCCGTTCTGCCGCACCGTCAAGGAGGCAGAGACCGTCACCCGCATCATGGCTGAAGAGGGCCTCGTCCGCAGCCCAGACTTCAAGATCTGGCTCATGGCGGAGATTCCCTCCAACATCATCCTGGCAGACCAGTTCAACAAGTTCGTTGACGGCTACTCCATCGGTTCCAACGACCTCACGATGCTCATCCTGGGCCTCGACCGCGACAACGACATCATCCAGTCCGTTGCCGATGGCCGTGACCTCGCGGTAAAGCGCGCTATCCGCCACCTCATCGAGGTCGCCCACAAGGATGGCAAGACCGTTTCCATCTGCGGTCAGCTGCCCAGCATCTATCCGGAATTCTGCGAGTTCCTCATCAAGAGCGGTATCGACTCCATCTCCGTCAACCCCGACGCTGTTGTCCACACCAAGCAGGTGGCAGCCCAGATTGAGCAGAAGATGGTCCTCGATGCGCTCACCAAGCGTGGCCGCGCAGATGCAGAGGATTACACCTGGTAGGCTCCAGGGTTTAAAGAGCTAACGTGAAGCCGGCGGGCATATGCTCGCCGGCTTTTTATTCTCGCGCCTTTTCTGAGCTGGGAATTTCATGCAAGAACTTCGCTCGAAAACTCAATCCACTGCTCACTTCCCTGCTTCTGTGGCACAATGAGACAAGCAAGTGATAAGGCTCTTGGGCGAAAGGGGCCCCAATGTCAATAGACCCATCGACGATTCCCACCATCCATATCATCTCCGATTCCATGGGAATCACGGCGAAGACCGTGGCACGTGCGGCAGCAGGCGAATTCGGTATAACCGATCCGAATATCGAAGAGCTCACCGATGTGCACTGGGTCGAGGAAATTCACGAATACCTGCACAAGCAGCGGAGAATTCACACGCGCGTGTATGGGGATGACCGCATTCTCGTCTTCTACACGCTCGTAGAAGGCAAGCTCAAGCGCGACTTCGAGCAATATCTCACAAAGCACCCTGAGATCATCGCCGTGGACCTGCTTGGCGCGCCCGTGAAAGCTATCGAAAGGCTTTCGGGCGAAGAGCCTGGGTATGGAGCCGGCATGACCCATATCACCGACGAGCACTACTACGAGCGCATCGCGGCGCTGGAATTTACCATCGATCACGACGATGGCCGCATAACACAGGACCTGACAGACGCCGACATCGTCATCATCGGCGTCTCGCGCACGAGCAAGACGCCAACCTCCATCTACCTAGGCCAGCAGGGCTACCGAGTTGCGAACATCCCCCTCGTTCAGGGCATCGAGCCGCCCAAGGAGCTCTACAAGGTCGATAAGACCAGACTCTACGGCCTCATCACGAGCGAGAAAGTTCTCGTAGGCATACGCCAGACGAGGTTGAAGAAGCTCCAGGGGAAGAACTCCCACTATGCAAGTCCCGAATACGTGCGCAAGGAACTTGCCGCCGCGAAGGCGCTCATGCGCGAGTTGGGATGTGCCGTCATCAACACTGAGAACCGCGCCATCGAGGAAACGGCCCAGGAGATTCTCCGTCTCTACGAGAAGTCCCACCCCCGTCTCATGCCGCCGCGGGAATAAAAAGGTTCCCATTCCACAGTAATAGATTTTTAGGCATTTTTTTCATAATGCCCAAAACCTCATAAATACTTTTCATAAATTCGACACAACTTATAACTTTTGGTTTAGTATTCACTTAAACACTTGTACTGATGTGTGAACATGTTCACGCATTCTCCACAAGTGCAGAAGCCTTATGCATCATATCGCTAGAGCTGGAAGGGCTCCGAGCGGGATGAGGGCTGCGTTCTTTTTCATTTCGAATACGGGAGGGGAGCTTATGCGTTTTATTCGTATAGCGGATCCGGACAGCTGCACAGGTTGCAAATCCTGCGAAGTCGCCTGTTCGAATGCCTACTACAAGACCGAAGACCATGACCTTTCGTGTATCAAGATTGAAACGGACGGAATTCATGCGTGCACGCAATGTGGCATGTGCATGAAGGTATGCCCCGCAAGCGCTATCACGCTCAACAAACGCGGCATCTACATGATTAACAGAAAGACATGCATCGGATGCCTCGCCTGCATGGATATCTGCCCCGAGAATGCCATCTGCAAGTCATGGGAAAACGTCTTTGCCACGAAGTGCACCGTATGTGGGCTATGTGTCAAGGCATGCCCCAACGACGTACTTGAAATCGCGGAAAGCTAGGGGGCAGCCATGAGGCAGATCAACATAGACCTGAAAACCGGTGAAATACAGGAAAAGCCCTGGGACCAGAAGGAATATGGGTTCTTCGGAGGGCGTGGCATCGTCGCCAAATATCTGACCGACCATGTCGACCCCACCATCGACCCGCTCAGCTCCGATAACCCTCTCCTCCTCACCACTGGGTACTTCACCGGCACGAACGTTTCTTCGGCAAACCGCCTCTCCTTCGGCGCCAAGAGCCCGCTCACAGGTGGCATCAAGGAGTCGAACGCCGGCGGCACGATGGCGCGGCGCCTTACCGACCATCAGATCAAGCTCATCGTCTTCGAAAACCAGTCCGATAGCTGGGTCTACCTCTATATCGACAAGGAAGGCCAGCTCCACTTCGAGGACGCAACGCCCTACCTTGGCGTTAACTGCTACGATTTCGACAAGATGATGCGCGAGAAGTACAACGACCGCATCTCCGTCGCGTGCATCGGCATGGCCGGCGAGCATCTAGGGCTCATCAGTTCTATCATGATAACCGAGCTCAGGACCGGCTTTGCCTGCCGTGCATGTGCACGTGGCGGCATGGGCGCTGTCATGGGCAGCAAGAAGCTCAAGGCCATCATCGTCGAGCATTCGCCTCACCCCTATATCGTCGAGCCTCCCGCGGAGATGGCAGACGAGTTCAACGAGCTCAACGAGAAGATTACCTCCTTCATCCAGGCCAACCCGCTCACGGGCAAGACGATGCCCGTCTTCGGCTCTGCCGCAGGCACGGATACAACTGGCCCCATGGGCGCTATGCCCTACAAGAACTTCAGCGGCGAGATGACACCCGGTTGGGAGCGCATCGGCACCAAGCAGCTTCATGAGAACATCGTGAGCCAGGGCGGCCACCATACAATTCCCTGCTCACCTGGGTGCGTTGTGCGCTGCTCCAACGAGCTCTACGACCGCGATGGCAACTACCTCACCGCGGGTATGGAGTACGAGACGCTCTGCCTCAACGGCCCGAACCTCGACATCTTCGACACCGACGTCATCGCGAAGATCGATGGCATGTGCGACAACTACGGCATGGATACCATCGACATCGGCACTGCACTTGGCGTCATGATGGACAAGGGCGTGCTCGAATGGGGAGACGCCGAAGGCTGTATCAATCTCCTTGAGCACATGTTCGACGAAGACAGCGAGTATGGCCCCATCCTCAAAAATGGATGCGCCGCAATGGCTGACTATCTGGGCGTGCCCAACGACGAAATCCAGCGCGTGCCTGTCTCCAAGCGCCAGGCATTTGCAGCCTACGATCCCCGCGCGATTCGCGGTTATGGCCTCACCTGGGAACGTGGCCCCATGGGCGCCGACCACACCTCTGGCTCTGCACCCACCTACCTCACCAACCTCACCCCGGTCCAACAGGCAGACCAGGCCCTCGCAACGAATTGCTCCTGCGACTGCTTCATGTGCCTGTTCCCCTGGGCGGCAGTTCAGTACAACCCCGAGGGCTTCAAGACAATCACTCGCATGGCGGGCATCCTCGCCGGATACGAGGAAGGCCCAGGGCCGGAGATGATTGCCGAGAACGGCAACGCGATTCTCGCGATGGAATACGCCTTCAACGAGAAGTGCGGCTACAAGCACGAAAACGACTACTTCTATGGCGGCCGCAAGAACTACATGTACAAGGTTCCGAACGTTGCAACCGGCGCCACCTACACATCCATCCACGACAAGCCGCCTGCGCAGGTCAAGCGCACCCAGGTCAAGATGGATATCGAAGAAGAAGACAGCTGATACACAGGTTGCAACAAGCAGAAGTGCGACGAGAAAGGAGCTTG
>CADBRF010000002.1 GCA_902796975.1 uncultured Coriobacteriaceae bacterium | reverse complement strand
TTGGCGATGTCATCGAGCTGCATGCCCATGCTCCTGCATGCGGTAATGCAATCGTCCAACACGGTATCAACCTGCTGGCTGTATTCCTCATCTACATCAGTTGCCAGGTTGCGCACAAAGGCCCCGCGGCCCCGCGTGCTCTCAATATACCCTTGTGACTTCAAATCCAAGTATGCCTTGTTCACCGTATTGTAGTTAATGCTGATATCGCTCGCGAGTGCGCGCACCGTGGGCAGCTGTTCACCCGGCTTGTAAAAGCCCGTGGTAATCAGGTAGACCAGCCGGTTGCGGAGCTGTACCCACAGGGGCAGATCACTCGATTCATCGACTTCGAAGGTGAATGTTTTCGCTTTCTCGCGCGTCATATGCGCTCCTCACATCCAAACAAGCGGGTGTATGCCCGCAATAACAACGCTGTAGCGTAGCACGAAACCTCCGACCAGGAGGGCAGCAGAGGCCACCACGGTCAGGTTGGAAGTTCCACGATGCGTGACAAGCGCATAGATTTCCAAAGCAAGCGGCAAACCAATGCCGCACAGGGCGAACCCACCCCAGAATCCCGGCGCGTCGGCTCCAATGAGCAGACTCTGAGCACTCGCAGCGGCGGTTGTTGCATACGGACCGGTCATTGCTGTTGCCAGAAAGCCAACGACCACTGCCACCTCCACGGCAATGACCACCACGTCCAACACGAGCATGTGACGTGCTGTAGTAGCAAAGAAATCCAGAGCGCCGGAAAAAGTCGAAGCCCCCAGCACCACCGCACACCCACACGAAAGCGAGCTCAGGATGAACAGTGCTGGCAACCAGCCGGTATGCCAAAAGGGCACCGCCTGCAAATCGGAGAGCAGGAAGCCCGTGTAGGCCATCACGACGAATCCAACCACCAGACCAGCAACTTGTAGAACCTGTACCAGCCGGTAACTCCAATGGAGCTGCGGAAGTGCCCAGGCTGCGCCGAGTGCCAAGCAGAGCACAAGCGCTGCAACAAGCGAAAAGGCGCCGAGTGTCATGAAGGTGGGATGCGGCATGGCGAACAGGTACCAGGCCCGATCGGCTATCCCAAGGTCAGCCGTAAGGGCCAGTGCGCCGAAGGCGAGCGCCACCAGAGCCACTGCATAGACTGGCGTAATAAAGCGCCGGTAAACAGGACGAGCGTGCAAGACCGTGCGCGTACGACGCCCGTTTGGAGCAATCAACCGCGCCGTTACGTTCTCGCGCGGAATAAGCAGACAGAGAACCGTTGCGAGCGTAAGCGCCCCTGCCCCAGCGCCACCGAGGAAGAGATAGGCTATGACAAGCGTTCCGAACACGTGGCACCCTTTCTAAAATGTCATAAGACAATTTAGCATAAGCTGCCAAGGATGTGCAGTGCAATCACCAGACTGTTGACCGTGCCGGCAGAACCGTTTCATCGTTCAACCATTGCAACTCAGATACCAACAATTCCCTTGCGAAATGCAAATTTCTTGCACCTTTTAGGCAGACTTCAGTTTGAGATGGCATAATGAAGAGGTACTGAAAGAACTGGTGGTTTCGCCAAGAGAAAGGCAATGTTATGGCAATCTTCGCACGCATCTCCGACGTCATCAAGGCAAACATCAACGACCTCATCGACAAGGCTGAAGACCCCGAGAAGATGGTGAAGCAGATCATCATCGAGATGGAAGAGCAAGTCGACGCCTCCACAAGGGCACTCGGCCAGGCAATGGGCTCCCAGAAGGTCGCCGCCAAGGAGCTCGCTGATGCCATGGCAGAATCCGCCGAATGGAATAGCAGGGCAAAGCTCGCCCTCAAGGCTGGTAATGAGACGCTGGCGAAGAAGGCCCTCGATACCAAGGTTGGCATTGACCAGCAGGTCGCAGGCCTCCAGGAGTCCTATGACCAGATGACGGCTCAGGTCGACAAGCTCAAGGAGCAGGTCCAGACCCTCAAGATGAAGCTCGACGAGGCTCGCGCACGTCAGAACGTCCTTATCGCCCGTTCTCGTGTCGCCGACGCTATGACCGCCGCCTCAAACACCGTGAGCTCCACGAGCGTGGACTCCGCCTTCGCCAAGCTCGACGCGATGGAGCGCAAGGTCGCCGAGAAGGAAGGCACCGCCGAGGCCTTCACCGAGCTCAACAACGCCGACTTGCAGCTTGACGATTCCTTCGAGAAGCTCGAGCACGAGGCGGCCGTCGATTCCGAGCTCGAGCGCCTCAAGCAAGAGATGGGCATGTAGCTCCTGGCCACGTTGGTCATATAGTACAGTTCTGAATGCCGGCGTCGTAATCTTTGCATTGCGGCGCCGGATGTTTCATTCCGTCACTTTGCGCAAGCGGCTGTCTGGGGTATGCTTGCCACATTGGCTTCTTTCGAGAGGATCAGCGCAATGGATGACTTTCTTTTCATGACACTCATGTTCGTCGCGATCTTTGCTGTCGCGTTTATTTTTATGGGCAAGAAAAACCCAGGTGGAAACGCAACCGTGTCCAATTCAAGCACCTCGCAGGCAACGGTACGCACAGACGACGAGCGCAGCCAGATGAAGGAAGACATCAAATACACCAAGACCTCGCGCTGCGTGGATGAGATTGACATTCTGAAGGAGCTCAACG
>CADBRF010000001.1 GCA_902796975.1 uncultured Coriobacteriaceae bacterium | reverse complement strand
TGCTGGAACATGCTAATGACGTTGTACTGCGCATGAAAACGAGAAGCTATCAGAAAACACTCATGCACTTTTCCAATCTAACCAGAATGCCGAAAGAAAAACCGTCCCTCTACTTGCCGTGAAACATGCACCGCAGTCTCTTCCCTGCCCGCAACTCCGTCAACACCCGTCTCGCTTGCAACAATTCCGAAAGTACCTGGTCCGTTTCTCATAGTTTTTCGGAACCCGCTCTGCCATTATGTCATTAGAACGAAGCTGGTCATCAATTCGTGGGCGCAGGAGGGAGTGTCGTCGATACCATGGTTCAGGATGCAGTGCTCACAAAGTCAATCAAGGATTTTCTGATTTCTCAAGGGGCTAAACTCGTTGGAGTCGCCGATATGAGCGAGGTCGAAACCTGCCCGTTCCGCTACGGCATCTCCGTTGCGCTTCCCATTCCCGCAACTATTGTGAAGCCGGTGCAAGAGAAGCCAACGCCTAAGTACTTTCAAATGTATACGGATTTGAACCACAAGCTGAACGAAATCGTCCTTGCTGGTGAGAAATATCTGAGGGATCGGGGATACCAAGCGTACGCTCTGACAACCAATCGAGCGGAGATGGTGGATTCATTCACCTCCACTTTGCCGCATAAAACCCCGGCGACGCGAGCGGGGATTGGGTGGATTGGGAAGAGCTGTCTACTCGTCACGGAAGAGTATGGGTCTGCAATCCGCCTCTCAACGCTTTATACAGACGCGCCCCTTCAAGCGGATGAGCCAATCACCGGCTCGAAATGCGGCTCGTGCAACATCTGCGTGAACGCATGCCCTGCTCATGCCTTAAAAGGGACCCTGTGGGAGTTGGGCACACCAAGGTCTGAGATTGCTGATATGGAAAAGTGCTTAGAGACTATGGTCGCCATCACCAAGCAGAGCCTTGGGTTCGAGGTGGACATCTGCGGGCGGTGTTTTGCCGTGTGCAGGTACACGAGGAAGTACCTCAGCAGGGAAGATTCCCGTTTTCGGGCTGAAACGGTGGAACTCAATAGCGCGTTTTGAGCCGGGTATATGTACGAGGCGCTTGACAGGGGATATACAAAACAGCCCTTCCACCTGTTCAAGGAGATGTCCACGAACCCATTCGAGACACGTTGAGAGACCACGTTGAATAGTGATTGTGCAACTTACCAACCAGGTCGAACGAGCTTGCGATGCCGGTACGCCACCTGTCCTTCGCGTAAGCGGCTTGCAAAGATCCACCATGGGTTTGCAAGTAAGGCGGCATTGTAGAAAAACTGCGTCCAAAATATCCCAACAAGTCTTGCTTCTGCATTGAAGCGGGATAATAAAAAGCGCGCCCACTCGCAATGAATGAACGCGCCCTTGGCTCATTATCTGCTGGTCGCTGGGTCTGGATCAGGTATCCTGCACACCCATGTCCCTGAACGAGCGCATGTGCTGTTCATCTCCGTTCTCGAGCACCCAATCAATCTTCTCCAGGACTTTCTCCTTGTCCCGAGGCATGCGTCCGGCAATCCAGTAGGGCATGGTGGAGTGCTGCCCCGCGACGACCGTCTCACAATCGAGGTGCTCGATGAAGCACTTGAGCTCCTCGTAGCGCTCAAGTTCTCCCGCTTCCACGAAGGTCCCGTTTCTCATGTCCTCGTAGAGGGGAGGGAACATGTGGGTGTACTGGTCGTAGATGAGGGTGAGCGATACGATCCCGATGACGGAAGGCTGTGTCGCGCTGAAGAACTCCGCGGTCTTCAAAGGATGCGATTCGCCCCAACCATGGCCGCCAAGACCGAGCATGATGACCGCTCTCCAGGGCATGCCCGATTCGTGCATTTTCATGCCCTGCTCCCAGAGTGTATCCGCGTCATACCCCTTGTTCACGAACTTGAGCAAAGCATCATCAGCGCTCTCCACGCCGAAGAAGAAATCCGTGAATCCGGCCTCGTGAAGCGATTTGAGCTGGTCAACGCTCTTGTTGCAGATGTCGGTCATGCGGCCGTATCCACCGATGGACTCCAGATTGGGGAGTGTGCTGAACAGTTTCTCCCGGATCTCCATGAGACGGTCGTAGCTCAGCACGAAGGGGTCAGCGCCCTGAAGGAAGATGCGCTTGATGGGCGTCTTTGCGTCTACAAGGCTGAGGTACTTGAGGCTTCGTTCGATTTCCTTATCTGTGCTCGGCTTGAAAGGCGTTCGCTTGTAGTAGGTGCAGAACCTGCACGAGTTGTGAGCGCACCCGTGTGTGACTTCGAGGTATTGCGTGCCCTCGACGCGTTCCCACGATGGCGTGTTCAGCGCGCTCGTGAACAACGACGGATTATAGGAATACTTCCAGCTAGACTTTTGCATCACAACCCCTTTCTCTTCATGCCCCGGAACAGAAAGGCATCCGTAAATGGAACAGCGTGTCAACCTTGCGGAATTCTGCAATCGGAATAAACTCTAGAGTACACTCTGTTGACATATCTAGAGTATACTCTGGTTACGTGGATGGTCAAGTAGCAGAGCATATGTTTTTATGCCTCTAAGAATGCTGCTGCATTGTCTGCTGGCCAATAGGTGGATAAACGAATAATTGATATTCGCGGGTAGAGCTTGCTTCTCGCTCGGTGCGAAACTGGAAAACCTGGAGGATGCTATGACAACGGAACGAGGCCTGCGCACGAAGCACGCTATATGTGATGCAACGCTAAAGCTCCTGGAATCGAAGGGCTACGATGCAGTAACTGTAGCCGAGATATGCCGTGAGGCCGAGGTTTCGAACGGATCCTTCTTTCATCATTTCAACGCTAAAGACGACGTTCTCGTGGAAATTGCCCGTGGGGAGAACGAGGCACTCGAACTCTTCTACGATCATCTGGATACTTCGGATGCGTCGGAAGCCTTCAGAAAAATCATCAACTGGCAATCATACTTTTATATGAACCGTGGGAGCGAGTTCATCGCGCATCTTCACGCACATCTCATCCTGTTGGGGGATTCCGCTCCCTTTAGATTTTCGTTAGGCAAGGTGCTGGGTCTGTGCATTGCTCAGGGCCAGAATCAAGGCGCTATGCGTGCGGATATTAATGCGGATGAGCTTGGGGAATTGTTCATGAACGATCTGCTCGCACTTACGTCTGGAACATCCTGGAAACGCGGGGACCGTAGCATTCGCGATCGAATGCGAGAACGCGGAGAGCTTTACCTCTCTATCTGCAAAAGCGAAGGTGGAGTGGCGGGAGCAGGGCAGGCAAGTCCCTTGCTGCAGGGAGGGTTCCCGATAGACCTGCAGGTTCTGTGATGCAGCTTTCGTGAGTGGAAACTGCACATCGAGAGCAATATTTGTCCGAAAAATTCTCAGGTGACAAAATTTCCCTTCGATGTGCATGTAAAAGAAAAATGCGGAGTATAGAACGGTTTCTCAGGCGCTATTTTGCCTGATGGGAAGCACAGTTTCTACTAAGCCATAGAACGCCGATTCGAAAAAGGTGTACATTGAAAGCAAATTTTGTCAGCGCGGGAAAAACCGGACAAATATTTGCTTCGATGTGCATCTGCCGGCATCTTCGTCTTCCATCATCCCAAAGGTAGCAGCTATAGCGTGGAAAGCTTGCTCGCTCAAGTTCTCGGGCGTTTGCGCCTACAATCAAGCACTTAGCACACAACATCGGAGTTGATGTTGATAAAAGAGGAGTTTTTAGCTCCGAGAGGAAAGTGTGCAACCCAGGCTGTCCTATCCGATAAGCAATGCAGAACGTATACAAACAGTATAGGAAGGAGAAAAAACATGGGAAAGAAGCAGTCCGAAATAGCAAGAGAGATAGCAATCAAGGCACACGAGGGACAGGTGGACAAAGGCGGCAAGCCCTACATCAACCATCCTGAGCACGTCGCCGCCAATGTCGAGACAGACGGGCAGAAGGCGGTCGCCTGGCTCCATGACGTGCTGGAAGACACGAATGTCACTGCGAGGGACCTGGCAGCTGCCGGGATTTCGGAAGATGTTGTGGATGGCGTCGTCGCCATGACGCGCCACGAAGGGGAGGATTACTTCGACTACATAGATAGGGTCGCGTTGAACTCCCTTGCGCGTGAGGTCAAGAAGGCGGACCTTGTCCATAACATGGATTTGTCTCGGTTGGTAAATCCCTCTCATGAGCAGTTTGAACGCCGAAAGAAATACGAAAAGGCGTTTGCAATCTTGGTATCAAAGGGCGGTGCGTGATGACACTAGGAATCATTACTTTTTGGTGTGGATAACTCCTAGAACGTATTAATTTTTCTCTCTATGATATGCAACCGGACAACTAGGCTGCTCTGCGGTGAGTGTGAAAAGAAGGAAGTCGCGAGAACTGCAGCGGTATCTACATAGCACATGACCCGGAGATAAAACCGGGGAGTTATGAAATCTAAGGATGATGCAGGGTGAAAACTATAGAAGCAATCGAGCAGAGACATTCCGTAAGGCAGTACCTGGAAAAGCCTATCGAGGCAGAACTCGCCGGGAAGCTTCAGGATGAAATAGAGGCAATCAACAGAGAAAGCGGCTTGCACATTCAGATGTTTCTGAACGAACCGGAGGCATTTCAGGCCAATAAGCCCAGCTACGGCCAGTTTTCCGGCTGCCGCAACTACTTTGCCATGGTCGGGAAGAAGGGAATGGACGAAGAAGTGGGCTATTACGGGCAGAGGCTGGTCCTCTTTGCGCAGCAGCTGGGACTAAACACCTGCTGGGTAGCAATGACCTACAAGAAGGGCAAAGTTACGCCGCAGATTGGGAGCGGAGAAAAACTGTATATCGTAATTGCCCTCGGATATGGGAAAACCCAAGGAGTGCCCCATAAGCTGAAGGACGTCTCTGAGGTTAGCGACCAGACAGAGGATGCACCGGAATGGTATCGGCGCGGAATCAGGGCAGCCCTTCTGGCACCGACGGCAGTAAATCAGCAGAAATTCAAATTTACCAGAAATGGAGATAAAGTCAGTGTCAAGGCCGGGCTGGGATTCTATACGAAGATTGACCTCGGCATTGTCAAATATAACTTCGAAGCAGGCGCAGGGAAAGAAAACTTCTCCTGAGCATAGGTTGAAGTGGTGGGCGTTTTCGCCCACCCCTTCAACTTAGGGACGGTGATAAATGGAACGATCAAGAATCCATTATTGTTAGCGACGAAATAGGAGAGACTGAAGATAAGAGTGGAAAAAGGGTTGGTACGCAGATTCTTATCTTGAAATATAATAAGTTTGATGTTCACGGCTTCCCGTCTTGGAAGGACCGAAATGACTGAAGAAGAAGCAAGGGAATACATCGGACGCTATGTTTCGGTTACCAGTCGAAAAGGGTACACAGTACAGGGTCGAGTCTTCAATGTGGAACTTCCAGGAGATGCTTCGCCTGATCCTCAGGCAATGTATATTGAAGATGAGGATGGTTTTCCGTGTAGCATGAGACTGGTCGACGTGGAAGCTCTTTCTCTAATCGATGGCCCTATTGCCGAGGCCAAGAAAGAATGAAGCGCGACATGGACCTCATCAGGCAGATCCTGCTTGATGTCGAGTCGGTTGAAGTGGTGGGCGTTTTCGCCCACCCCTTCAACCTATAGAACGACCTGCGTCTTTGAGCCGACCATCTGTTCCTGATATCCTGGGCCTCCACACAGATACCTTGATTCAGCATACTGCTTCTCTGTCAAAGTGAACGCCCAGATTGCTCCTGTGTTAGGAACCTCCTCCGAAATTCTATCAATCAGCCTAGTTGCCGTCCTTTTTCTAGTAACTGCTCGAATGAATACCTCGGGCTGCAGTAAAGTGAAGCCTTCGCTTGCTAACCTCTTCCGAAATTTTGTATATGCGGTTTTCGTTCCGCGTTCATTCGTCGGTCTAAGCATAATGATTACGCGCATGCGAACCTCTATTCCCGAATCGAGGGAAGTTTCTCAGGCGCCATGACAATGGGCAGTTCAAGCGCTTCAAACTCTCCTGTTTGCATCAAATTTTGCAAACTGCTAACGCTTTCCTCGATAGCAGACTGGACTTGGATTTTTCTGTTCCGATAATGCATTGCATGTTCAAGAACCTCGCGCAGCTGCTTCCGCTGACTCGAGTCAAGCCTTTCTGCCTCGCACTCCATATTTGCTACTAATAAATCTACACAAGGTCGAAATGGTTCAATCATGTCATCCGCTAAATTGAAAGCGTTCAGTTGGTTGTGATGATGAATTCCCAAGGCTGGTACGAACCCTGCCATAACAAGAGACCGGGCAATGGCTGCTCTAACTATGGCATACCCGTAGTTAAGCGCGCTGTTGAAAGGGCATTGTTCGCGGCGATTAAGCCCAGGGCGAAGGTACTGAAAATACACTTTTGCGGCTTGCCCTTCCAGATTTTCTGGATCGCCAGGCGCAATGTTTTGGGCATACGAAAACACCTGCTCCGCCCCGTCCAAACCGAGTATAGAGAGGGCTCGTGCTTGGTTCTCGATTTTTCGGGTGACGATTGCTTTCCAGATTCTGTTGGCGTCGCTCTTGGTAAGCGCAGCCTGCCGTGCGGTGACGCGGGCTTGGCGCGTGTTTGCAACCATGGGAATTGAAAGCGCTGCGGGGAGATGGTTGGTATCCATTAATATGAGCATGACGTTATGCTTTGCAATCATCGTTTGCGCCATGGTAGAAAGACGAATGCCAGGTCCCTGTGCAATGAGAAGCGAAATATCCTCCAGTGGAATAGAAGCAGTTCCTTCTTTTTGCTCCACAACCAATTGTCCCTGCTTCACGTGCAGTTCTGCTGGATGAGTAATCTCGACAACTCTGTATGCCATATCTTCTCCTCGGGGAATGCAATGTCTCGTCTGGGAAATTATTGTGCGGACTACGTGCGTATCCCGATTCTTGGGGTGAAGCTGGTTTGCCCCGCTTGCCGACGAGCAGAGTGATGTGAACATGGGTGCGTGGCAGGGTGGCAAGCGGAGAAATTTCTCACCCAAGCAACAGGGCATAACCGGGCCATCTCTGCACCCGGATGCAGACCTTGCGGCTTCATGCCCTCCGCGGCTGCAACCCTCCCAGCTTCGTGCCCTCTGAAGCCGCTACTTCGCCCGAGAGGCAGGGCATAACC